>RFKJ01000709.1 GCA_003694325.1 Deltaproteobacteria bacterium | reverse complement strand
GTAAGCCTCTACCCCACGAGTCCGGGTGCTCCCCCGGGCCGAACTCCCGGGGTAAGCCTCTACCCCACGAGTCCGGGTGCTCCCGCAGGGTGCGCGCGAGGGACTGTGGCGCGGGGTGGTGGCGCGGGGAGGGTGCGAGGGGTAGGGCGGCGCTGCACCCAGGGGCCCGGAGGCGCCGTGAAGTCGTGGCACCTTACGTTTTCGTCGGATGGTCGCAGCGCGTTGTTTCCGAGCGAGGACCTGCGTCGCCAGGCGGTGCGCGCGCTGGCGCGGGTCGGCGGCCCGGCGCTGCTGCTGTTCTGTGTCGTCGACGACCACGTGCACGTCGTGGTCCTGTGTGACGACGACCGGGTCGGGGTCCTCGCCCGATCACTGCTGCTGGCGCTGCGGCCACTGGCGGGACCGGGCATCTCCCCGGCCCACGTGCGGCCGGTCCAGGGCCGTTCCCACCTGATGTGGCTGGTCGGCTACTGCCTGGCGCAGCCCAGCAAGCACCGCATCGGCGCGCACCCGGCGCTGTGGTCGGGGTCCTGCTTCCTCGATCTGGTCGGCGCGCGGGTCCTGCCGGGCTACGCACCCCCGCTTCGCGAAGCCCTGCCCCGGCTGCGCGGCCGGGTCTGTTTCGAACACGTGGGCCTGCCCGCGCGACCGCTGCAGCCGCTGGATGACGACGCCCTCCGCGAGGTGACCGCCACCGCCCTGGTCGCCGCCGCGTCCGCCGCCCTGGCGGCGCCGCCGGACCTGCCGGGCAACTCCGCGCTGGTCGTGACCTGCCGCCGCGCCGTGGCGCAGCTCGGCAAGGCCGCCGGCTTCACCGCGGCCCAGCTCGCCCGAGCCCTGCGCATCCAGCCGAACGCCGTTCGACGGCTGGCCCGGGCCCCGGTGCCCCCGGGGGTGCTGCCGGCCGTGCGGCGACGGCTGGCCCTGGAGGCCCGGGTGGCCGGACAGCCCATGCTGGTGGCGGAGGCGCCGATGACCTGGGGCCCTGCGGCCTACGAAATCAACGAGGCCGATGCCGCCGCATCCGCCCCAGCACCCGAACCCGAAGCGCCCGCCAACGACTGACCCGCCCCCCTCACCCCAACGCTTCGACCAGCCCGACATCCACGTGTCGCCGCACCGTCGTGGCCTGGGCAAAAGGCCGCGTCCCGCCGATGTCGTGCCGGAAGACCGCATCCCCCCGCGCCGTCCTGCCGACCAACCGACTGCGGACCACGACCTCGTCGCCGGCACAGGCTCCGGACTTGAAGCGGACGTGCTCGGCGACCGGGACGAGTCCCTGCGGGTCCAGCCCCGCATCGGCCAGCGCCCGGCAGGTGCTCTCGTCGCAGAAGTCGACGTAGGTGGGGTGGTTGACGTGGGCCAGCGGGTCCATCCACACGTGCCAGGGGGTGAAGGCGAACCCGAACCCGGGGGCGTCGTCGATGCGCTGGAAGTCCGGCAGGGTGACCGCGGGCACCTCGGGCCGTTCGGGCGGGAAGGCCGCCAGCAGCTCGGGGCTGGCGGGCACCGGCGACAGGTCGGTGTCGGTGTGGACCCACTGCTGGGTGCAGGACGCCACCGGCCCGCCGTCGTCTTCCAGCCGGATCTGGCGGCGGGTCAGCGTCGCCCGCTTGAAGTCGTAGACCCAGGTCCGCGCCCGCAGCGCCTGTCCGTAGCCGACCTCGCGGTGGTGGACGGCGGTCATGCCGTAGATGACGAAGGCCGTACCGGCAGCGCGATAGCGCTCCGGCGGCCAGCCCGCCGCCGTCGTGGCCTCCATGGCCACCTCCTGGAAGAGCCGCCAGATCTCCGAGGCCCGGGCCACCTCGCGAGGGCCGGCGCCGTGGCGCGGGATGCCGATCGAGGTCTCGTACACGGGTTCTCCTGGGGATGCGAAGGCGGAGCCCGTCCGGCCCCGCCCGTCCGGCCCCGCCCGGCCGGTATCGGACGCCGCGCCTATCCCTCGCGCCCGCCGCTGGCAGGGCTATGCAGGGGCGTGCCCGACGATCGCCATGCCCTGCAGGTCGAGCTGATCGACGCCCTCACCGCGGTGCCCGCCGCCGAGTGGGACGCCCTCGGCTCGCCCGACGACCCGTTCACCACCCACGACTTCCTGTCGGCCCTGGAGGTCGGCGGCAGCGTGGGACCCGGTACCGGCTGGCTGCCCCAGCACGTCCTCGTCCGCCGTCAGGGCCGCCTGGTCGGCGCGATGCCGCTCTACCTCAAGGGCCACAGCTACGGCGAGTACATCTTCGACTGGGGCTGGGCCGAGGCCGCCCGGCGGGCCGGGATCCGCTACTACCCCAAGCTGGTCAGCGCCGTGCCGTTCACCCCGGCCACCGGACCCCGCCTGCTGGTCGACCCCACCCTGACGGGCTCCGCCGCCACCGAGATCCACCGTGCCCTCCTCGCCGGTGCCATGCACCTCGCCGACGCCGCCGAGGCCAGCAGCCTGCACGTCCTGTTCTGCCCGGAGGACCAGCGGCAGGCCCTCGAGGACCTGGGCCTCATCGGCCGCCGGACCCACCAGTACCACTGGACCAACCAGGGGTACACCGACTTCGACCACTGGCTGTCGACCTTCCGCTCCCGCCGCCGGAAGGAGACCCGCCGCGAACGGCGCCTCCCAGCGGGCGTGCAGGTCCTCGACGTCGCCGGCCACGCCCTCTCCCCCCGACAGCGACGGGCGGTCCGTGACCTGTACGAGGACACCTGCCACAAGCGCGGCGGCCACCCCTACCTGACCGAGGAGAGCTTCTCCCTGCTCTGGTCCGCGCCGAAGCCGGGCAGCCGGGTGCTGCTGGCTGAAGACGGCGGCGAGGTCGTCGCCATGGCCCTGCTCTTTCAGCGGGGCCGCCACCTCTATGGCCGCTACTGGGGGTGCCGCCCCGGCTACGAGTCCCTGCACTTCGAGCTGTGCTACCACCGCCCCATCGAGCTGTGCATCCAGCACGGCTGGACCCGGTTCGAGGCTGGCGCCCAGGGTCAGCACAAGATCAAGCGCGGCCTCGTCCCCGCCGCCACCTGGTCGGCGCACTGGCTGGCGCACCGGGGGCTCGCCGCCGCCGTGGCCGAGGCCTGCCGGCGCGAGGCCCACCAGACCGTCCGCCACATGGAGTTGCTGGCCGAGCACGGCCCGTTCCGCCGACAGGATCCCCAGTGAAGCCTCGCGACCCCGACGTCCGGGAGTTAGGCGCGCCGGCAGCGACGGAGGACCCGTGGGTGTACGCAGCTTCCTGAAGAAGAAGATGGACCAGCACGGCGGCCCGGTGGGGCTGGCGCGTCACGCCGTGGCCAAGGCCACCAAGGGCGCCGCTTCGGCGGATCGCTCGGCGGACCCCGACCCGGCGGTCCAGATCAAGGAAGCCATCGCCCGCCTCCCCAAGGAACCCGACGAGAACGGCTACCACGCCGTCGCGCCGTCCAGCCTGCTCAAGGAAGGGGAGCGCAACACCTTCAAGGTCGGCGACATCCCCATCGCCTGCTTCCGGATCGACGGCCGGATCTACGTCATCGACGACGAGTGCGCCCACGAGAACGGCCCGCTGGGCGAGGGCACCGTCGATGGTTTCATCGTGACCTGCCCGTACCACGACTGGCGCTACGACGTCCGCAACGGCGACTGCCTCACCGATCCGCAGCGCCACCTGAGCTGCTTCGCCGTCGCCGAACACGACGGCTACATCTGGGTGGGAGGCAAGACCCGCGAGGGCTCGGCCAGTCGGGGGGGCGAACACGACGATGGCCTGGTGACCCGGGACATCAACGAGCGCTGATCCCCACCCGGGTCCCCCCTCCGGCCCGGCGCTCAGCGCCGCGGCCCTCCGGGTCGCCCGCCCGGACGGCCCCCGGGCGAATTCTGGCCGAAGGCCAGCTTGATGTCCTTCATGTAGTGCTCCGCCTCCTGGCGGTCGACCAGGCCGCGCCGCACCAGCTCCTGGAGGTTCTGGTCCAGGGTGAGGTTGCCCTCCCGGCGGCCCGACTCCATGATCGAGCTGGCCTGGTGCATCTTGTTCTCGCGGATCAGGTTCTTGATCGCCGAGTTGGCGACCAGGACCTCGAAGGCGGCAACCCGACCGGAGCCATCCCGCCGCCGGAGCAGGCGCTGGGAGACGACCCCCACGAGGCTGGCGGCGAGCTGGGAGCGGACCTGGTGCTGGGCGTGCGGCGGGAACACGTCGATGATCCGGTCGATGGCCTGCACCGCTTCGTTGCTGTGCAGCGTGGCGAAGACGAGGTGCCCGGTCTCGGCGGCCGTGAGGCAGGCGCCGATGGTCTCCAGGTCCCGAAGCTCCCCCACCAGGATGACATCGGGATCCTGGCGCAGGATGTACTTCAGCGCCGCGGCGAAGGACATCGTGTCCGACCCCACCTCCCGCTGGTCGATGGTCGCCATGACCCCCTTGTGGATGTACTCGATGGGGTCCTCGATGGTCATGATCCGGCAGGACCGGGTCCGGTTGACCTGGTCGATGAGACAGGCCAGGGTCGTGGACTTGCCCGATCCCGTCGGCCCCACCACCAACAGCAGCCCGTGCGGCTTGGCCCCGAGCCTGAGCACCTGCTCGGGGATCCCGAGCTCCTCGTGGGAGGGGATGGACGAGGCGATGGCCCGCAACGCCGCGGCCATCTGCCCCTTCTGGAAGTAGGCGTTCACCCGGAAGCGATGCCGGTCGTCGAGGGCGATGGCGAAATCGATCTCCCGCTCCAGCTCGTAGACCGTCCGCTGCCGGGCGTTCATGATCGAGTGCAGCAGGATCCGCATGTCGGCTTCGGTCAGGTTCTGCGCCCCATAGGGCACCAGTCCCCCCGAGATGCGGAGGATCGGCGGCCGCCCCACGGTGAGGTGCAGGTCGGAGGCGCCGCGCCGGCTCACCTCGCTGAGCAGCATCTGCATGTCGAAGCCGGCGACCTGCCCCCCCCCCTCGATGGTCGATCGGACCGCGTCGGATCCGCTGCTCATGCCCTTGACGTTGAGGGCCAGTTCCTCGGGCGCGGTCGAGTAGGCCAGCCCCGTCTCCACCGAGATCCGGCCGGCCTGGATCAGCCGCAGCAGCGACTGGTTGAAGCTGACCGACCACTCGTCGGTGTTCGACCGCAGGTAGTCCTCGATGTCGTGGATCGCCTTCTCCTTGAGCAGCGTCTGCACCGCCGGCGTGGCCACCAGGATCTCGTTGGCGACCACCCGCCCCTTGCCATCGCTGGTCGGCAGCAGCCGCTGGCTGATGATGCCCTTGAGCGCCAGCGACAGGTCGAGGGCCACCTGGTCGCGCAGGTGCTCGGGGAACATGCTCATCAGCCGCTGCACCGTCTGGGCGGCGTCGATGGTGTGCAGCGTGCCGAACACGAGGTGCCCGGTCAGCGCCGCCTGCATGGCGACATGGGCGGTCTCCTCGTCGCGGATCTCGCCGATGAGGATGACGTCGGGGCTCTGGCGGAGGACGAACTTGAGCGCGTCGTGGAACGACGGGGTGTCGAGGCGGACCTCGCGCTGGGTGACCCGAGCCCGGCGGTCGCGGTGCACGTACTCGATGGGGTCCTCGATGGTGACGATGTGCACGTCGCGGGTCTGGTTGATGTAGTTGACCATCGCCGCCAGGGTGGTGCTCTTGCCGGAGCCGGTGGCGCCGGTGACCAGGACGAGGCCCCGGTGCTGCTCCGCCAGGAACCGGACCGAGTCGGGCAGGCCCAGGGCGTCGATGTCCAGGTCGGCGGAGGGGACCGCCCGGGCGACGAGGCCCAGGCGACCCTGCTCCTTGAAGGCGTTGAGGCGAAACCGCCGACCATCGGGCAGCGCGAAGCTGCCGTCGATGTCCCCGGTCTTCTCGAAGGTCTGCAGGGCCTCCCGCTTGAGCGCGCGGGACAACAGGTTCATGATCTCGGCCCGACTGACCGGCCCCCGATTCAGCGGCCGCACCCGCCCGTTGACCCGAGCCGCCGGGGGCTTGCCCTCGTTGATGAACAGGTCGGAGGCCTGGGCCTGCTCCATGGCGCTCAGCAGGTCGACGAGGCTCGATCGCATGGGAGCGCTGGCCCCGGTGGGGATGTGGTCGGACATGTTCGCCTCGCTGCACCGGAAGGGTACGGGGAGTCCGTAAGCGCCGCAAGCCATTCGCAGGCCGCCCCCCACCGGCGGCATCCTCCTCTGCTCGTCCCACCCCAAGGAAGCTGCCGTGACCGACCCCTCCTCGTCGCCGCCCCACGATGACCACGACCGGCGCCTCACCGAGCGGGTGCGCCCACCCGACTGGCGCAACCCGGTCCCGTCGGAGCGATACAACCTCGTCGTGATCGGAGGCGGCACGGCCGGCCTGGTGGCCGCCATGGGCGCCGCCGGGCTGGGAGCACGGGTCGCACTGGTGGAGCGCGAACGGCTCGGTGGGGACTGCCTCAACACGGGGTGTGTGCCGAGCAAGGCGCTCCTGGCCAGCGCCCACCTCGCCCACGAGGTCCGCCGGGCCCGCACCCACGGGGTGCAGGCCGCCTTCGACGGGGTCGACTTCGCCGCCGCCATGGCCCGGATGCGGCGACTGCGGGCCGGAATCGCGTTGCACGACAGCGCCGGGCGCCTCCAGGAGGCCGGGGTGGATGTCTTCTTCGGCGACGCTGTGTTCCATGACCGGGACGTCGTCGACGTCGATGGCGCGAGGCTGCGGTTTGCGCGCGCCTGCATCGCCACCGGCGCCGAGGCGGTCCGCCCCCCCATCCCGGGCATCGATGAGGCCCCGGTGGTGACCCACGAGCAATTCTTCGAGTGCACGACGCTGCCCGAGCGGTTCCTGGTCATCGGCGCCGGCCCCATCGGCTGCGAGCTGGGCCAGGCACTCGCCCGCCTCGGCAGCCGGGTCACCGTCGTCGACCAGGCCGACCGGCTGCTGCCGGCCGAGGAGCCCGAAGCCAGCGCCGCCCTGTCCGCGAGCTTCACCGCCGATGGCATCGACGTCCGCCTGGGCCAGACGGTCACCGCCTTCCGGCGCGCGTCGACCGGCGGGTCCGCCGACACCTTCGAGGCCGTCCTCGAGGACGGCAGCGCCGTCCCCTTCGAACTCTGCCTGCTGGCGGTGGGTCGTCGCCCCCGGACCGAGGGCCTGGGGCTGGAGGCCGCCGGAGTCGAGGCCGGCCCCGACGGCATCATCGTCGATCCCCAGCTCTGCACCACCAACCGCCACATCTTCGCCGCCGGCGACTGCGCCAGCCGGTACCGGTTCACCCACGCTGCCGACGCCCTGGCCCGGATCGTCATCCAGAACGCCCTGTTCCTGGGCCGGAAGCGCCACGACGCACTCACCATCCCCTGGGCGACCTTCACCGATCCCGAGGTGGCCCACGTCGGGATCACCTGGCGAGAAGCCGCCGAGCGCGACGACGTCCTCGACCTGTCCCGGCCCTTCGATGCCTGCGATCGGGCGATCTGCGAGGGCCGCACCGACGGCTACCTGCGCGCCTTCTGCACCCGCGACGGCACCATCCTCGGCGCCACGGTGGTCGGGGACCGGGCCGGCGACCTGATCGCCCTCCTCACCCTGGCCATGACCAGCGGCGCGGGAATGCGGGGCCTGTCGGCGTCGGTGTTTCCCTACCCGACGCGGGCGCTGGAGGTCCACCGGCTGGGCGACGACTGGAGCCGGACCCGGCTGTCCGAACCCGTCGCCCGGGCGCTGGACCACTTCCTGCGGTGGCGTCGCTGAACCCGGGGTCGCCGCCCCGCGCGGTCGCCGCCCCGCGGATCGGCATGCGGAAGCGCTCGTTTCGCGCCGGGTCAGCCGCGTTCCACCGGCGTCGGCGCCGCAAGCCGGTTGCGGACCCGCTGCGCCTCCCAGAAGTCCGCGTTGCACGGCCGATCGATGTACCGACCGGTGCCTCGCTCCACCTGGAGCCGTCCGTCCTCGAACAGCACCCGGCCCCGAGACAGGGTCATCGCCGGGTTGCCGATGACCTCCATGCCTTCGTAGATGTTGAAGTCGATGTTCTGGTGATGGGTCGTGGCCGAGATGGTCCGCGACCGCTCCGGGTCCCACACCACGATGTCGGCGTCGGAACCCGGCTGGATCACCCCCTTGCGCGGCGCGATGTTGAAGATCCGGGCCGCGTTCGTGGACGTCGCCGCGACGAACTGCGACGGGGTCAGCCGGCCGGTCCGCACGCCGTGGTGCCACAACACCGCCATCCGGTCCTGCACCCCGCTGGTGCCGTTGGGGATCCTGCGGAAGTCGTCCTTCCCCATGCGCTTCTGCTCGCGGCAGAAGCAGCAGTGGTCCGTCGCCGTCACCTGGAGCATCCCCGACTGCAGCCCGCCCCACAGCGCCGCCTGGTGCTCGCGGGACCGGAAGGGCGGGCTCATGACGTGGCCCGCGGCCCGATCCCAGTCCTCGTCGCGGTACACGCTGTCGTCGATGACGAGGTGCTGGGCGAGGACCTCCCCGAAGACGATCTGCCCGGCGAGCCGGGCCCGGGTGATGGCCTCCAGCGAGTCGGCGCAGGAGTTGTGCACGATGTAGACCGGCGTGCCCAGCGCCTCGGCCAGGCGGATCGCCCGGTTCGCCGCCTCTCCCTCGACCTCCGGCGGCCGGGACAGTGGGTGCCCCTCGGGCCCGGTGATCCCCTGGTCGTAGATCACCTGTTGCAGCACGTGGACCAGGTCCCCGTTCTCCGCGTGCACCGTCGCCAGGGCCCCCAGCTCCCGGCATCGCAGGAGGCTCTGGATGAGGACCTCGTCGTCGCACATGATGGTGTCCTTGTAGGCCATGTAGTGCTTGAAGCTGTTGACCCCGTGGTCACGGCACAGCACCCCCATCTCCTCGCGCACCTGGTCGGACCACCAGGTCACCACCACGTGGAGGCTGTAGTCGCTGGCAGCCTTCTCGGCCCGGCTCCGCCAGGTGTGGTACGCCTCGAGCAGGGACTGCTGGGGGTCGGGGATCGCGAAGTCGATGATCATCGTGGTCCCGCCGGCGGCCGCGGCGGCGGTCCCGGTGAAGAAGTCCTCCGACGCCACGGTCCCCATCACCGGCAGTTCCATGTGGGTGTGGGGATCGATGCCGCCCGGCATGACGTAGGCGCCACCGGCGTCGACGAAGCGGGTGCCCGCCGGGGCGTCGAGGTCGGGGCCGACGGCGGCAATGGTCTCGCCGACGACGAGGACATCGGCGCGCCGTTGCCCTTCGGCGCTGACGACGGTGCCGCCGCGAATGAGGATGGACATGGGGGTTCTCCGGTCTGTCCCCGGGGCGACCGCGCCGCGGGGGTGCTCGATGCAGGGTCGCCAACCCATAGCCGGTGTTCAACCCCGGGCGTCGCCTGCGACCACCTGCGGTGCAAAGTGGCGCGCCCGGACCCGGGTGCAGGCCGGCGCGACCGACCATGTCCGCCGGCTGCAATCCGCCGCCCCGGCTGCAATCCGCCGCGCCGGGTCCTCCGCGCTCGGGATCGGACACCGGGGGCGACGCCCCCCGACGGCTCCTCCGGCATATGCTCCCCAGCCATGCCGGCCCTCCTGCTGTTGCTGCTCTCCCACCTCGCCGTCGCCGCGCCGATCCAGGTCGACCTGTGGCACGCCTACCGGGGCGAGGAGGCCGCCGCCATCGATGCCCTGGTCGACGAGTGGAATGCCACCCACGCCGATGTGCAGGTCGATGCCCTGGCGATCCCCTATGCCGGCTTCTTCAGCAAGCTCGAGGCCGCTGCTCCCCGGGGCAACGGTCCGGACCTGTTCATCGCCGCCCACGAGCGCATCGGCGCCTGGCGGCAGGCCGGCCTCGTGCGCCCGTTTCCCGACGGCGAGGACGCTCGCGACTACCATCCCGCCACCGTCGCCGCCCTGACCTACGACGACGACCTCGTGGGCCTGCCACTGGCCTACAAGTGCCTGGCGCTGTTCCTCAACCGGGCGCTGCTCGACCGGCCGCCCACCACCACCGACGAGCTGGTCGAACTCCTGCCCGGGCTCACCGGCGACCAGCGCTTCGGGCTCGCCTACGTGTTCACCGATCCGTACATGCACGCCCCGTGGATGCACGGCTTCGGCGGTGGGGTCTTCGCCGACGACGGCCGCGTCGACCTGGCCCGGGCGGGCAACGCCGAGTCCATGGCGTTCGTGCTCGACCTGCAGGACCGCGGGCTGCTCCCCGAGGAGCCCACCAGCGCCCTGATCACCGACCTGTTCAACCAGGGGCGCGCCGCCATGGTGATCAGCGGCCCGTGGTTCCTCGGCGAGATCTCCCCCGACATCGACTTCTTCGTCGCCCCGCTGCCCACCGTCTCCCAGACCGGCCGGCCCGCGTCGCCCTACCTCACGGTCGACGGGGCCTTCGTCAGCGCCTTCGCCGAGCATCCCGACGAGGCCATGCAGGTGGCCCGCTTCCTGGCCGGCCCGGACGCCGCCCGCCGCCGGGCCCTGGAGGGGCGACAGGCGGTGGCCAGCCTGACCGCCGCCGCCGATCCGGAGGTCGCCGCCGACCCGATCCTGGCGGCCTTCCGCCGCCAGCTCGACGCCGCCATCCCCATGCCCAGCGTCCCGGAGATGCAGGCGACATGGGAACCCCTGGCCCGAGCCCTCCGGCGGGTGACCCGCCACGCCATGACCCCGGAAGCCGCGGTCGAGGGCGCCCAGCTCGAGTACGAGATCCTGACCCGGCCCCCACCGCCGCCCGCCGACCCGCGGCCCTACCTCGCCGTGGTCGGGCTGGCGCTGGCCGGCGTGATGGCCTGGTTCCTGCCGCGAGCCTGGCGGGCGCGCCGGGAGATCGCGCGCTTCGCCCATGCCTACGCCTACGTCGGCCCCGCCGCGCTCGCCATGGCACTGCTCGTCGTGGTGCCGTTCGTGGTCGGGGCCGCGGTGAGCCTGTTCGCCCACCGCGACGGCACCTTCACCTTCGTCGGCCTCGCCAACTTCCTCGACATCCTGCTGGCTCGCGACTGGCCGATCAGCTCCCCGCTGTCCTTCTGGTTCACCCTGGGCGTGACCGTGCTGTGGACCGTCTCCAACGTCGCCCTGCACGTGACCATCGGGGTCGCCCTGGCCATGCTCCTGCGCGAGCCGTGGCTGAAGCTGCGTGGCATCTACCGGGTGTTGCTCATCCTGCCGTGGGCGGTCCCCAACTACATCACCGCCCTCATCTGGAAGGGCATGTTCCACCGCCAGTTCGGCGCCATCAACGGCTTCCTCGAGTGGGTGGGGATCGGCGCCGTTTCCTGGTTCAGCAGCTTCACCACCGCCTTCGCCGCCAACCTGGCGACCAACACCTGGCTCGGTTTCCCGTTCATGATGGTGGTCACCCTCGGGGCGCTGCAGAGCATCCCCCGCGACCTCGAACAGGCGGCCGACGTCGACGGCGCCACCGGCTGGCAGCGCTTCCGGCACGTCACCCTCCCGCTGCTGCGTCCCGCCCTGCTGCCGGCCGTCATCCTCGGCAGCGTGTGGACCTTCAACATGTTCAACATCATCTACCTGGTCAGCGGCGGGGAACCCGATGGGGCCACCGAGATCCTCATCAGCGACGCGTACCGGTGGGCGTTCACGCGGGGCCACTTCTACGGCTACGCCTCGGCCTACGCCGTCCTCATCTTCTTCGTGCTGCTCGGCTATTCCCGGTTGATGAACCGG
>RFKJ01000708.1 GCA_003694325.1 Deltaproteobacteria bacterium | reverse complement strand
GACGAGACCCATCGCAGCCGCGACACCGTCGCTCCTGTCCGCCCTCCGAGCTGGCGCCTCCCGACCTCCAACACATCGCCCACGCCAACCCGGAGGGGATGGGGAGCTGCGTGCCCGGAGGGGGTCCTGCGCAGGCGCTCAGGCGCCGGCTTCGTCGGAACCGCCTCCCCGCATCCGCCAGGCCACCAGGAACCCGATGATGACGATGCCGCAGACCACCGTGGCGAGCTGGGGATGGATGACCTCGACCTCGGCGGTGGGACGGAGCAGCCCCAGCAGCTCCTGGGCCCGGCCGATAGCCAGGCTGATCCGCCCCATGACCGTGTAGCCGAAGCTGGCGCCGAAACTCAGCATCAGGACGAGCACGCCGAACCGGGAGATCACCCGCATGGTCGGGCCGTGGCGGGCGCTGAAGTAGAAGTGCAGCAGGCAGGCGCAGAGGCCCGCGACCAGCAGGATCCCCGACAGCACGCCGGCGCCGTCGGCGCTCCAGTCCCACAGGCCGTGCTCGGCCCACAGGGCCGACAGGTCGGGCATCGACTGGGCGACCTGGGTCATGAGGTTGGCGTTGGCTTCGCCGGTGAGCTTGACGCCGGCGTAGGCGGCCACGATGAAGGCGATGGGGATGCGCGCCAGCCAGCCGAGCTTCTTGCTGAATGTCCGGGCGAACAACATGGCGCACATCGCCAGCGGGACCAGGGACAGCAGGTTCCCCTGGGCCAGCTTGTCGATGAGGTTGGGGCGGAAGACGCCGTGGTAGACCTCGATGAGGCCGACGCCGATGGACACCCCGAGGAAGATGTGCTCGGCCAGCTTGTAGACCGGGTTGTCGGCGTAGAGGAAGCTGAGGATGGCCAGGGTGAGGAAGATGCTCACCCAGGCGCCGACGATGTCGAACCCGGTCAGGGCGGTGGCGGCGTCCATCAGCGCTTGCCTCCGGCGGCCGGGGCGGCGTCGCCCTCGATGCGGCGGGCCAGCAGCCAGGTGATGTTGCCCAGCACGATGAGCCCGATGATGTAGAGGTGCCCCAGGTTGAGCACGTTGATCGCCTGGGTGGCGAGCAGACGGACCCCCGGGGGGGGGCCGTCGGGGTAGACCAGCTTCTCGTACTGGGCGGCTCCCGGCATCCCCCCGGCCAGCCCCACGAGCTGGCCGGCCTTGTAGAAGGGGATGTAGTCGGGGGCCGACACGGCGGTACAGGCGCTGGCCATCTTGAGGTCGTACTGTCCCTGGATCTGCAGGACGTACTCCCGGGTGCCCGGGAAGCCGGCCGACACGCTGATCAGCAGCGGGAAGTCCTTGGCCTGCTTGAAGCCCTGCATGACGGGGATCTCGCCGATGGGCGTGCCCCGGCTGTCGGTGGGGAAGGTCTTGGGGATGTTCTCGCCGATGGCCTTGATGGCCAGCTCCTTGCCCGGCTTCAGGCCGAGGAAGACGTAGTCGGTCCCGTAGACCTTGCCGTGGCGGGCGGCCATCTCCTCCAGGATGGGCACCACCAGCGGCGGGGCGTAGTCCCACAGCGTGAGCACCACGACCTTGACATCCTTGCGAAACAGGTGTTCGAGGTTGGCCCGGAAGAAGGGCTCCAACTCGGGGCGGCTGGCCGGATCGAAGTCGGCGCTGATGAGGACCGTGTCGCCGGCGTCGAGCGCCTCGACGCTGTCGTAGAGGCTCTGGACCCGTTCGTCGACCTTGAAGCCGAAGTTCACCGGGAAGATGAGCGGCAGGACGATGGACAGCCCCATCCCGAGGAAGATCCACCGCCGGTCCATGCGGGACAGGCGAAGCAGCAGTCGCAGCAGGGCGGCGCCGTCCATCAGTCGGTCCCCAGGTGGCTGCGTTCCAGGCCGAGGATCACGCGGAGCCCCGTCGAGACGGCGCCGAGCGCGGCGCCGATGAAGATGGCCCGCCGGGCGGCCGTGTTCGGCACGTCCATGATCCAGTTCATGAACTGGGGGAGCCTGTCACCGACCAGGGGCAGGGCCTCGCCGGCGGGGACCCGGGCGATCATGACGATGATCGCGGCCCCCAGCAGCAGGCCGGCTTCGAGGTTTCGGGCGCGGAAGGCGCGGAAGGCGGCGGAGGCGATGTAGAACGCCAGCAGTGCGAACATCGTGGCGTTGAGCGGCACGAAGACGTAGTCGTAGATCCACTTGTAGGTGGCGCCCGGGTCCTGGCGGGCCTGGCCCCCGAATGCCCCGATGATCAGGGTGGCCGCCAGCGACACCAGCATGACCAGCTTGTAGCCCCAGTCCTTGTCCCGGTGGATCACCTTGGGCAGGTTGACCTGGACCAGGTTGATGAGTCCCAGCAGGAACGCCGCCGCTGCCAGGATCAGCCCCCACTCCAGGAACTCGGCCGTCCAGATCCGGTACCGGTAGTGGGGGATGAAGAACTCCCCGACCATGAAGATGCCGACCAGGAACGTGATGATCAGAGGGAGCGTGCGCTTCATGGATCAACCAGCGATCGTGAACAGATCGATGAAGAAGTCGTTGCCCAACGACGCTGCGACGGTCCCGACGATGACCATGGCCACGACGAACACCTTGACGTAGTCGCTGGCCTTCAGCGAGCTGACCAGGCGCGGGTCGCGGGAGAGGTAGGCGCTGACCGCGAACAGCTCCTCGCCGATGAGGGTGTAGTCGCAGGCCGCCACGAAGAAGGGGAGCTGGGTGGCCTCGGCGGTCCCGGCGATCTGCACGCTGCGGTTGACGTAGCCGGTCTCGGCCAGGATGAGGCTCTCGGCGAAGAAGCGGCCCAGGTAGATGTGGGTGGCCGGCTTCTCGCGCAGGATGATGCCGTTGGTGCCGGCGGTGAACGCGAACTGCTCGCTGCTGATGAACCGGACGTTGCGCGGGTCGTAGGCGTCGGGGTGGCCGGCGAGCATGTAGCCGGACCGCACGACTTCGTCGGCCACTTCGCGCACGATGGGGATGCAGCAGCTCACGATGATGTCGGTCTGGTACTCGGCGACCGTCCGGCTGACCTGCCCGAGGATCAGCATGGCGGCGATGGTCTGGATGTCCTGCAGCTCGTCGATGCCGGGGACGTAGAGGACCGGCTTGCCCATCTCGGTGGCCCGGCCGATGCCCTCTTCGATGGCGTCGATGCCCGGCATGCGCCGGATGAACATCGGCGCCCCCTTGCGGGCCCGGTCGGTGAACCACAGCATCAGCCCGCCGACCGTGGCGATGAGTGCCAGCAGCAGCAGGTGTCCGGGGGAAGCGTTCAGCCAGCTCGGCCGAGGTTCGGCGGCCACCGCGTCGGTGGCCGCCCCGGTGCGCAGCAATTCGCGCGCGTAGGCGTCCTGGGCGGCGGCGAGCCGGTCGGGGGATGCGTCGGCGGGAGCCTCGAAGATCGGGGTGTCCGCGTCCAGGCTGACCACCCGGTACCAGTAGCGGGGCTTGGGAGGGGCATGGCGCGGGTCGGTGGTGACCTTGTCGGACAGGGCGCCCTTGCCCGGCGGCAGGGGACCCGCGGCGATCACCCAGGGACCGTCGGGACCCTGGTCGCTGCGCAGCACCAGGGTGCCGGCGAAGTCGGGGTCGTCCGGGTCCTGCCAGGTCAGCTCCAGGTTGAGCCCGTCACTGAATCGCGGGGCCGTGACCTGCAGGTCGCTCACCGGCGCGGCGGCGCGCACCGGCAGGGACAGCAGGATGGCGAGGAGGAGGGGGAGCACGGCGGCGGACCGGGCGAAGAGGCGCCGGCAGGGTCGCACAGGCGGCGGTGCGGGGCAACGGCGAACCGGGTCTCGGGGGCAGCGCGGGTGGGCGTCGGCGGCGTGGGCGTCGTCGGTGGTGCCGACGTGGGCCGGTGGGTCAGGGGG
>RFKJ01000707.1 GCA_003694325.1 Deltaproteobacteria bacterium | reverse complement strand
GTGTACGGCCGGCGACTTCCCGGGCAGGGCCGAGCTGCGCACCAGCGACACCGAGCTGTTCGGGGTGGTGGCCGAGGTGGAGCTGGAGGGCCGGGGAGCGGACGGCGTGCCGATCCTCGTGTGGGTCGAGGACGCCGACGGGGTGCCGCGCAGCCCCCCGGTCGAGGTCCCGGCGGGAGGCGCGGCGCAGCTCCCGGTGCGGGGACTGGCCCCCGGCTCGTCTCCGGCGCTGCGGGTGGTGGCCGACGAGGGGGGGCGGCGCCGGATGACCGGGGCCACCACGGTGGAGGTGGCGCCGGTGCCGGCCGACTGGCCGGCCTGCAGCCTCACGGTGCCCGACACCACCGGCGCGCTCGATGCCGACGCCGTGATCTGTACCAACGGCGTGCAGTCCGCCGACGGGCGGGGCCTGGTCTACTGCGTGGATCGCGAGGGGCAGCCGCGGTGGGCCGTGCCCCACCCCGGCGGCGCGAAGATGCGGGTGATGGAGCCCATCGACGGCGGTGGCTTCGCGGCGGTGTCGATGTCCAACGGCAAGGTCGACCGCTTCGACGCGACCGGCGCCCTGCAGGCCGAGCTGAGCGTGGCCCGGTTCAGCGGCCAGACCCGGTTCGTCCACGAGTGGATCGATCCCCACGAGGTCATCGAGCTGCGCGAAGGGCCGTGGGCCGGCGCGCTCGCGGTGCTCACGGTGGCGTCGGACGTGGTGGAGATCGACGGCGCGGACCAGACCCGGCTGGCCTACGGCATCCTGGTGTTCGACCCGGCCACCGAGGAGGTCCTGTGGGACTGGTCGGCCCACGGCGAGCTGGGGGACGACGTCCCCATCGATCCGGCCCTCGACTACCGGCGGCTGGGGGCCTCGTCGAGCTACGCCACCGACTTCATGCACGCCAATGCCCTGGTCCACCACCTCGCGGAGGGTGGCGAGCAGCGGTTCACCATGAGCCTGCGCCACCAGGACTGGATCGTGGAGGTGGATGTCGACTCCGACGCCATCCTCTGGCGGCTGGGCGACGGCGGGGACTTCACGCTGGTGGAGGACCTCGACGGCGCGGTGCCGCTGCCTCGCCAGGACTGGTTCTACGCCCAGCACGCCCCCGCCTGGGTGGATTCCGACGACGGGCACCCCCACCTGCTGGTGTTCGACAACGGCGTCCACCGCCCCGAGACCGACCGGTCGTACAGCCGGGTGATCGAGCTGGCGCTCGACGTGGACCGGGGGTTGGCCGCGCCGGTGTTCACCTGGGGGGAGGAGGAGGGCGAGGGCTCCTTCTTCGGGCTGGGCGGAGGGGACGCCGACCTGCTGCCGGGCGGCGACCGGCTGCTGGTGCTCAAGGGATGGGACGCGGCCTTCGCCGCCGTGGTGGGCTACCCGGGGGGGGAGGTCCTGTGGCGCATGGACTGCGCCGACGGGGACGACGAGGACGAGCCCTACCGGGCGCGATACGCTCCCGACCTCTACGCCCTGGACGGCTGGGGCGAGGGGGGGTGAAGGCCTCGGTGGCCCGGTCGCCGCGCCGTGGTGCCTCGACTCCCTCTCGACCCACCTCGACGGAGGTTCCGGCAATGGCCTGGCTGCACCCCGCCGTCGGCATCGCCGCCACCATCCTGGTCGTCTGGATGGCGCTGTCGGGGCTGGACGGCCGCCGGCAGACGCGGCAGGGCCTGGCGGCCCGCCGCCGGCACCGGCGGTACACCCCGGTCGCGGCGTCGCTGGCGGTGCTGGCCGCGATCCTGGGGACCGCCAGCGTGGTGTGGTTGCGGGAGGACATGGAGCCGGCCCGGACCTGGCACTTCCGAACCGGCTGGCTGTGCGCCGCCTTCGCCGGGGCGGCGTGGCTCAGCTCCCGGGGGATCCACCGCAGCCCCACCGCCCGGGCGCTGCACCCCTGGCTCGGCATCGGCCTGCTCGCCGCGGCGGTGGCCAGTGCCCTGCTGGGCATCGAGCACCTGCCCTGAGCGCCCGCCGCGCGTTCGCCCGTCGGGTTGGGGGCGGGGGCCGGCGCGGCCGGGCCCGGTGAACCGCGGCCGCGGGTCCCATCCGGGGCACCGCGGGCCGGGGCGGCATGGTCCGTCGCAGCCCGGCGACGCCCAACGGGCTAGACAGGCCCTGCCACGCACCCAACACGGAGCTTCTCGTGTCCGACACCGACATCGTCTTCCTCTCCGGCAAGCGGACCCCGTTCGGCACCTTCCTCGGCGCCCTCGGGGGCATCAGCGCCATCGACCTCGCCGTCCACGCCAGCAAGGCGGCCCTGGACCAGGCCGGCGTCCCGGCCGAAGACATCGACCACGTCATCTTCGGCAACGTCATGCAGACCAGCCCGGACGCCATCTACTGCGCCCGCCACGTGGGCCTGAAGGCCGGCGTGCCCGTCCCGACCCCGGCGGTCACCGTCAACCGCCTGTGCGGGTCGGGCTTCGAGAGCCTCGTCCAGGCCGGGCACCTGCTCCGCCTCGGCGAGGCCACCATGGTGCTGGCCGGCGGCACCGAGAACATGACCCAGACCCCGCACACCATCCGCGGTGCGCGCCAGGGCTTCAAGCTCGGCGGCACCCAGATGAACGACTACCTCCAGGAGTGCCTGTACGACCCCCAGGCCGGCTGCCAGATGGCCATCACCGCGGAGAACCTGGCCGAGAAGTACGGGATCACCCGCGAGATGGCCGATGAATACGGCTACCGCAGCCAGACCGCCTGGAAGGCCGCCCACGACGCCGGCCGCTACGCCGAGGAGATGGCCCCGATCACCATCCACGGCCGCAAGGGCGACACCGTCATCGACGTCGACGAGCACCCCCAGCTCTCGCCGCTGCGCCCGGCGAAGATCCGCGAGCGGTTCGGCAAGGAGGCCATGGCCGCGCTGCGCCCGGTCTTCAAGAAGGACGGCACGGTCACCGCCGCCAACGCCAGCGGGATCAACGACGGCGCCGGCGCGATGGTGATGACCACCGCCGGGGAGGCGGCCCGCCGCGGCCTGCAGCCCCTGGGACGCCTGGTGGCCAGCGCCGCGGTCGGGGTCGAGCCGTCGCTGATGGGCATCGGGCCGGTGGAAGCGATCAAGGCCGCCCTGGCGCGGGCGGGCATGGGGCTGGGGCAGATGGATCTCATCGAGATCAACGAGGCCTTCAGCACCCAGTACCTCGCCTGCGAGAAGGTCCTCGAGCTCAACCGGGACATCACCAACGTCGACAGCGGGGGGGTGGCAATCGGCCACCCGCTGGCGGCCAGCGGCACCCGGATCACCATGCACCTGCTCTACGAGCTGCGGCGCCGGGGCAAGAAGTACGGTGTGGGCAGCGCCTGCATCGGTGGCGGCCAGGGCATCGCGGTGGTGGTCGAGGCGTTCTGAGGCGCCTCGCACCCCGGGGGGCCGGCGTCGACCGGGCGCCGGCCTCCGGAGGCGGCCCCCGGCCGGGGCCCGGTGGGGTATGATCCGCCCGCTTCCGGACGGTTCCGCCATGCTTGTCCTGCCCCTGTGGTCCCTGGTCGTCGGCTGCAAGACGCCACCGCAACCCGACCCCGAATTCGACGACGCCGCCCGCTACCTCATGCGGATCTTCGAGTCGGGCAGCGACGCCGAGCGTGCCTACGGCATCCGGCAGCTCGAGCGCCAGAGCTACCTGAACATGGACCTGGAGGCGAACAACGCCTCCAAGCGGTGGCTGTCGCCGGCCGGACTGACCTGGGACGACGTCGCCGACCTGGAACACCCCGACCGGGACCCGGCCCTCAACCTGCCGCTGGCGGTGGGCTTCCTGTCGGACTTCGACGTCGCCGACCACGCACGTGTCTTCTACCTGACCGACATGCGGCCGGTGGAACCCTCGTCCCCCGATCTCTACGAGCGGACGATCCTCGAGGGCGAGGAGTGCTGGCTGGACCACGGCTGCGACGTGCTGCGCACCTACAACGACGTGGAGCGCAAGAACATCCTGTACACCGTCCGCTACGACCTGTGGAAGGACTACCGGTGGATCGACCTCAGCCTGCCGGATCCATCCACGGGGGAGGAGGTCGTCGACGATGGGGAGCCCCGGTGGGCGATCCAGGTCCGCTCCTGGATGAAGGCGCCCGCCGAGGGAGACGGGGCGACGATCCACCAGAGCTACGCCATCGAGGTCTGGGTGCCCCGCGACTGCCGGGGGTACATCCGGGACCCGGCCGACGAGAACCTCGACGGGGGCGACTGGACCACCGACTCGTGCGGGGGCGGGACCATGCGCCTGCAGGCGCTGTGGTCCGAGACCGACCTGGGGACCGACGTGGGGGACGACGTCAAGCTGGCGGCGACCCGCAGCGGCATCGACGCCTACTACGAGGCCACCGAGGACTGGTTGGCCGAACACTGACCCCGGGCCATCAGGGGGCGGGGGATGGGGTCTCCTGGGAGGAGGCGGCCTCGTCGGGCCGACCCTGGAAGAAGGCACGCAGGGGAGGCGCCATCTCGGCCGGCTCGTCGGCGCCCCAGGCTCCCCCGGTGATCCGCGCGCCCGTGGCCCGGCAATCGGGGCCGAGGGCGAAGATGGCCGGCACCCCGGGGGTGACCAGGCCGAGCGGTTCCAGGTCCCGGGCGAAGGCGTCGACGTCGACGCCGATGATGTAGGTCCCGGCGAATGCCTCCTGCATGGCGGGGTCGTCCATGGCCCGGCGCAGGGCCTTGCAGGGCGCGCACCAGGTGGCGTTCAGCTCGGCGTAGGGCCGCAGCCCGAGGGTGCGGGCGGTGTCGCAGTGGTGCTGGAGCTGCGTCGGGAGGGGGCCGGCTCCCGGCTCGGCGTCGACCCATCGGTGGATCGGGGCCGTGGAGGACGAAGCAAGGTCCGTCGAGGCGCCGGGGGCCGCCCGGTCCGTCGAGGTGCCTCCGCAGGCGGCGAGGAGGCCACCGGCGAGGAGCAGGGAGACCCGGCGGCAGCGAGACACGGCCTTGTCCATGGCGTCACCCCGTTGGTGTCCCTGCGATGGTGTCACTGCGATGGTGTCACCGCGATGGTTTCACTGCGATGGTGTCACCGTCACGATGGCCCGGTTGTCCGCCGGGCGATCGCCGGGCAGGATCCCGGCGGGGTCGACCCGCAGTTCCCAGGTGGCGCTCCGGTTGGGAGCTTCGCGCGCCCGGACGACGGCCGGCGCATCGGCCGGCAGGTCCACCCACCCGCCGCCGGCCCAGGTCCCGTTGCGAAGCCAGGTGTAGGGGACGGCCACCGCCGGCCCGGGGACCGTCTGCCAGATCTCGCCGCGGATCTCGACGCTGCCATCGGGCTGGGGCTCGGTGGTGACCCGGACGGCCGGCGAGGCCGGCGCGGCTGCAGGGTGGCCGGGCAGGAGGCTCTGGAGGCGCGCCTGCTCGATGCCGAAGCGCTCGGGGCGCCCGCCGCAGGGGGTGTCTGCGACGTCGGGAAGGCCCCGGTCGAGGGGCACGACGACCTGGAACCGATCGTTGTCGACGTCCCGCTGGCGCACCGGCTGGGACAGCGACAGCTCCACGACGAAGGGCACGCTGTTGTCGGTCCCCACCTTGCGGCCGGGGGTGTAGGTGGTGGCGAAGTCCGGTAGCTCCCCCAGCGGCAGCCGTTTGCCGCCGAGGCCGCAGGCGTGGGCCCGTCGAGGTGGCAGGCCGTTGAGCGGCTCGTGGACCACGGACGGGTCGAGGTGGTAGACGCCCGTCGCGCCGTCGCGCCACGAGCCTGGGATCCACGACCGCTCACCGACCGACAGGTCGATGTGGATGCTGTCGACCCGGACGGGGGTGCCCCGGTTGTGCAGGCTGACGAAGAAGCGCAGGAAGTCGGCACCGTCTTCGTGCGCCACGTAGGGCTGGACGGCGGCGATGGCCGGGTCGGGGAAGGGGCCGAGGCCGATCGCCTCGTTCGGCGCGTGGCAGGACAGCGTCGCCGTGATCTCCCGGGCGTTGTTGTCGGCCAGGCCGGCAGCCCGCTCGGCGGTGTCGGCGAGGACCCGGACGATGAACCGCTCGGTGGTGGTGTCCTGGGCGGTGGGACCACAACGCCCGGGCGAGGGGCGGGGCGTGAGGTCGATGGGCACCGCCAGGTCCGCCGGACCGTCGAGCTCGCCGACCTGGATGCTGGTGTCGACCCGTCGGCGCTCCCCCCAGCCTGCCTGCGTCACCTCGACCGAGATCCAGCCGCTGGAGAGGTGACCGGCGAGCAGCCCGATGTCCACGGTGGCGGTGTTGGGGACCCCGGCGATGCCGGGGTGGAAGCGGAGTCCCAGGGGCACGAGGTCCGGGGGATCCGTGGACGCTGCGGCGACCGGCTCGTCGGGGGCGACCGGCTCATCGGGGACGGGCGGCTCGGGGACGGGTGGCTCGGGCGCCGGCTCGGGGACGGGCGGCTCGGCGACCGGCGCCTCGGGTGGCGCCTCGGCGACCGGCGGCTCGGGGAC
>RFKJ01000706.1 GCA_003694325.1 Deltaproteobacteria bacterium | reverse complement strand
GTCGGTCGCCGCGTCGGTCGCGCCCGGGGAGCCGCCGGTCGGGCTCGCGTCGCCGGTCGCGGCGGGGGCGGCCTCGGCGGCGCTGGGGGAGGTCGAGGCGTCGGGGGCGGAGGCCTCCGCGGGCCGGACCGCTCCCGGTGGAGTCGGGGAGTCGCCGCAGCCGGCCAGCAGGCAGCCGAGGAGGATGGCGGCGCGACGAGACATGGTCAGAGGTCCAGCTCGTCGGCCCGGACGGCCTCATCCTGCTGCTGGGCGTCGTACCAGGCCTGGGCGGCGTCGATGACCTCGATGTGGTCCTCGGTGGTGATCCACAGCATGTCGTCGTAGACGGCGAACCGGGGCCGCGACAGGGAGTGGTCGCGCAGCCGCACCTGGTAGTCGAGCTTGCCGGGCTTCTTGAACCGGTAGGCGACCGCGTCGTCGGTGACCACCCACACCCGGCCCTTCTCGTCCAGGCTCAGGTCGAGGTCCTCGAAGCCCCGGCCGAGCTGCTGCTCGTCGATGACCACGCTGTGACGGAACCCGTCGTCGTAGCGCACCACCTCGCCCCGGAAGGCGAGGAGCAGGCGTCCGTTGGGCAGGATCTCCACCGCGCTGGGGGTGCCGTCCTCGATCTCGAAGCTGTCCAGCTCGGTTCCCTCGAGGTCGAAGACGTGGCAGGTGTCCTCCAGGAACGCGTAGAGTCGCCCGCGCTTGGGCGACCAGGCCAGGTAGCCCTCGCCGCCGACCCCCGGGTCCGGCAGGTTGTCGGCGTCCACGGTCCACGCCGCGGTGACCGCGCCGGAGGCGTCGAAGACCTGGACCCGCCCGGCGGCATCGAGGACGGCGAAGCCCGTTCCGTCCTTGCCGGGGATCAGCTCGACGTCGAGCGGGTTGAGGAAGGCGCCGGGCTCGTCCCCCGGCCGGCTGCCCGAGACGTAGTACGGGCGCCCCTCCTGAAACCAGGTGTCGGTGATCTCGGGGGGCGGGCCCCAGGTGCGGTTCACCAGCCCGTTCTCCCCGAAGCGCTGCACCCGGTTGTTGCCGGTGTCGGCGACGTAGAGGTTGCCCTCGGCGTCGCGCTCGATGGCCAGCGGTTCGCCGAAGCTCTGCAGGGCACCGCGCCAGAACCCGGTCTCGCCCCAGGGCGGGGCGGTGCGGTTCTGGTTGCCGATCAGCTCCTGGTAGGCGCGGAAGATCTCGACGGTGTCGCGGATCCGCTCCGCCTCCTCGCCGGTGCTGCGCAGCATCGCCATCTCCAGGGCGGGGATGGCGTTGGGGTCCTTGAGCTTGCGCAGGGCGATCCGGGCCTCCTCCGAGGAGGGGATGGCCTGGGCCCGGAACCCGATGGGGACGCGCCGTTGGGCTTCCTGCCGGATGTAGGGCGCGCCCTCGGCGGCGGCGTCCATGATCCAGGCCAGGGCGTCGCGGTCGCCGAACTCATCGGCCTTGTAGGCGTCGTACCGCTCGCGCAGCTCCTGCTCGAAGGCCTCCTGCTTGCGGGCGGCGGCCGGCGACTGCAGCCAGGCCTGCCAGGACTGGCCGTGGGAGCCGAGGTCGGGGAAGTTGATCGCCACCTCGGCCACGAAGACCGGGTCGAAGACGTACCCCTTGAACGACTCGTCGATGACGACCCGGACCCGGCGGCCGGTGGCCTCCACGGGGATGTCGACCCGGGCCACCTCGTCCTGCAGGCGGACCGGCCCGGCGACCTCCTTTCCGTCCACCAGGATCCGGACCACCCGGGGACGCCCGTATTCGCGGAAGCTGCGGGTCCCCTGGGCGATGTTGCCGCCCCACAGGCTGACGCCGTGCAGCTCGGTGGGCCGGCCGAGGTCCAGCTCGATCCACTGCGGACCGGCGTCGTCTCCGCCCTCGGCGGCCCAGGCGGTGGTCAACAACCCGTCCACGGCGAGGCTCGCCGGGTGCCGGCCGTCTTCGGTCTCGCCGGTCGACGAGGCCGATACGCCGGCGGCGCTGGCCAGGGAGCTGCAGAGCGCGGGCACGAGGAGAAGCGTGAGCATCGGATTTCCTGGACGGGGATGGGTGCGCGTGGCGACCCCGGAGCCCGGCGGTGGATTCCCGGCGCCGCGGGCTCAGGGAGCCGGCGGATCGACCCAGGCCATGACCGGGTGATTGGCGTCGAGGTGGTGGACGGCGAAGACCCGGCCGGGCATGGCGTCCACCGCGACGGGACGCTCGCACCAGGGGTTGATGAAGGCGGTGACGGCGACGGGATCCACCCGGTCGGGGCGGCGCTCGATGAACACCACGCCGGCCAGGGCTTCGTAGAGCGGGTCCCGGAACAGGCAGGGCGTGAACTCGGGGCCGAAGGTCGCGGTGTACCGGGGATCCCAGGGCTGGGTGCACTGGCGGACCGGCTTGCCGTAGAGCAGCTCGCGGAGGTAGCCGGGGGGCAGGCCCCACGGCTGGTCGGCCACGCAGCAGACAATGACGGGGTGGGCGGCCCAGGCGCTCAGGCGCCAGGCGTCCAGCTCGTGGACCAGGCGGCGCTCCAGGGTCTGCATGACCCGGTCGGCGTCGAACGGGCCGAGCACCAGGGCGACGGCCCCCTGGCCCTTGCGGGCCCGCTCGCCGGTGAGGGCGAACTCCAGGGAGACGTGGTCGTCCCGGTACTCCGCGTAGCGCCCGTCCCACCCGGCGCGGTCCACCTCCCGCAGCCACATGTCGACCGCCTGGCGGACGGGCTCGGGATCGAAGTCGTGGGGGAGCCAGCGGCGAACCATCACGGTGATCCGGGACCGGCTGGCGACGCGGTTGAGGGCCCGGGCGAGGCGGGCGATGGCCTCGCGGTCGGCGGGGCGGACCTGGCGGATGAAGCCCAGGGGCATGAGGTGGAACGGGCTGCCGGCGGGATCGCGGGCCGCCAGGGAGGGGCCGGGCCAGACCAGGTCGGTGACCCGCCAGCCGATTCGCTGGAGGACGGTGGTGGTGGCCAGCTCGGCGTAGCCCTGGAAGAAGCGCCGGTTGTCGAGGGAGCCGAGGACATCGACCCAGCGGTCGGCCAGGGCGGCGGGGGCCCGCTGCACCTGGGCTTCCAGCCACTGCCGGTGGGCGGTGGCGTCGTCGTCGGCAAGCTGCTTGAGGAAGGAGTAGCTCGCCCCGGGGAGCCGACGGAGGTCGTCGAGCAGCGCGTCGGTGAACAGGGTCATGGCGGCGCTCGCGGCGGCTGGGCGTCGGCTGGGGTGCGGAGGGCCGGCGCGGAGGGCGGACGGGCCGGCGCTATCGGATGGTCCGGCCGGTGGCAACCCGGTGGTCGTGGAGGCGGGCGGCACGGGGTAGAACGGGGCCATGTCCGTGTTCGAACCTGCTGCCGTCGATGGCGCGCCGGGGAGCGACACCCCGCTGGATCCGGCCTTCTTCGCCCGCCCGACGCTGGAGGTGGCCCCCGAGCTGCTCGGCGCGGAGCTGGTCCGGGGGCCCGTCCGGCTGCGGATCGTCGAGGTGGAGGCCTACCTGCCGGACGACTCGGCCTGTCACGCCCGGATGGGGCGCACGCCGCGCAACGCCCCGATGTGGGGGCCGCCCGGGCACGCCTACGTCTACCTCTGCTACGGCATCCACCACCTGCTCAACCTGGTCACCGAGCGGGACGGCGTACCCGGTGCGGTGCTCATCCGGGGCGCCGAGGTGCGGGCCGGCCACGACATCGTGCGCCGGCGTCGCGGTGGCCGCCTGGACTGCATCGGGCCGGGCAAGGTGGCGCAGGCCCTGGGGTTGACGACGGCGTTTTCGGGTCGGGCGCTGGGGGACGGGCGCCCCGACGCGCTGACGGTGGTGGCCGGGCCCCGGCCGGACGACATCCGGTGCACCCCGCGGATCGGCATCGACTACGCCCGGCCGGAACACCGGGCGGCCCCGTGGCGGTTCATCACCGCGCCGGTGCGGCGCTGACCGGGGTCCCCCGCCCGGTGGAAGCGG
The DNA here is from genome assembly GCA_003694325.1 of Deltaproteobacteria bacterium. GTDB lineage: Bacteria > Myxococcota_A > UBA796 > UBA796 > UBA2385 > J125. Next base: position 79 of record RFKJ01000706.1, on the reverse strand, counting down.
CGGCCACCGCGGACGGTCGGGCGGCCGCCGGGCTTGCGCGCTACCCTGGCCGGGTGGGCGCGGTTCTCCTGCCATCGCT
>RFKJ01000705.1 GCA_003694325.1 Deltaproteobacteria bacterium | reverse complement strand
GAGATCGACCCCGACTACGAGCTGGAGGCCGACCTCGGCATCGACACCGTCAAGCAGGCCGAGGTCTTCGCCGAGGTCCGCGAGCGACACGGACTCGAGCGCGACGACGACTTCAACCTCGCCGACTACCGGACCGTCCGCGCCCTCGCCGGGTGGTTGGCGGCCCGGATCGCCGAGCGGGCGACGGCCGGACCTGCCCCGGCCGCCACGCCCGACCCGGCGATCCCGGGGACCGGCACGCCGTCGGACCCGGCCGGGGGCGGCGATGACGACGCCCGGAAGGAGGCCCGCGCCCCCGAGGCGGCCACGGCCGCGACCGAGGAGACCGGATGGGTACCGGTGGCCGACGACGAGACCGCCGTCGTGTCCGTCACTGCGGCCATCGGCGCCCCGGCCGGCGACGACCCCGGCAGCCCGGCGGCCCGCCGGGGTCTGCCCGACAGCTTCCGCATCCGCCGCCCGGTCCTGGTCGAGCGCGAACCCTGGGCCCATGGCAGCCTGCGGGGCCGCCTGATCCGGGTCCTGGGCGAGGGAGCCCAGGCCGCGGCGGTCCGCGACGAGATCCTCGCCCGCGGCGGGCGGCTCGCCGAGCCGGACGAGCGGGCGGACGCCGTGGTCGACGCCTCCGACGACGTCCTGGTGGCCTTTGCCGCCGCCCGCGACATCGCCCGGCGGGCCGAGGACTCCCCGGCCGGCGAGGGCGGCATCCCCGCCGACTGGCTGTGCCTGACCCGCCTCGGCTCGCCCCCGCGCGGTCCTCTCACCGACGCCTGCCGGGGTGGGAGCCGGGCCGGCCTGGCCAAGGCCCTGGGGCGCGAGTGGCCCGGCTGCGACGCCCGGGTGGTGGATATCGACCCGGCGCTCGACGACTCCGCCGCCGCGGCCCTGGTCTGCGGAGAGCTGGCGGCCGGCGACGGCGCGGTCGAGATCTTCCGCACCGCCAGCGCCCGCTCCACGGTCGAGCTGGCCACCGAAGCCTTCCCGGAGCCCGGGGCGTCCCTCCCCGATTGCCCGCTGGTGGTGTTGACCGGCGGCACCCGCGGGATCACCGCCCAGGTCGCCCTGGCGCTCGCCCGCCGGGGACCGGTACGCCTCGCCCTGCTGGCCCGCACGCCCCCGGGCGAGGCCCCGCTCGACGAAGACTCCGCCAAGGCCCGGATCCGGGCCGCCATCGAGGCCGACGGCGAGCGCGCCACGCCGGCGCGGATCAACGCCCGGCTGGCCCCGCTGCGCCGGGCCGAGGAGGCTCGCCGCAACGTCGCCGCCATGCGCGCCGCCGGGGCCGAGGTGGGCTTCTTCGAGGTCGACCTCGCCGATCCCGACGAGGTCCGCCGGGTGCTCGACGAGGTCCGTCGGACCATGGGCGGTTCCATCGACGGTTGCATCCACGGCGCCGGCGTCGAGGAGAGTCGCCCCCTGGCCCGCAAGGACGAGGCCGCGTTCCACCGCGTCCACGACGGCAAGGCCCTCGGCGGCCTGGCCCTGGTGGAGGCGCTGGAGGACGAGGCCTGGTTCGTCTCCATGGGCTCGGTGGCCGGCCGCTTCGGCAACGCCGGCCAGGTGGACTACGCCGCGGCCAACGAGGCCATGGCCCGCGTCTGCGCCGCGCGGCCGCGCAGCCTGCACGTCTGCTGGACGGCGTGGGCCGACGTGGGCATGGCCGTGCGCGGCGGCATGGAGCGCCTGCTGACCGATCGCGGCGTCGAGCTGCTGCCGGCCGGCCCCGGCGCGGAGCTGCTCGTCGACATGGTGGCCGCCGGCATGGAGGGCGAGGTGGTCGTCGCCGGCCGCCTCGGGGACATGACGATGCGCCCGACCCACGCGCTGCTCGATGCCCTCGAGCTGGACGGCGACCGGGTCATCGCCCGGCGCAGGCTCTCGGTGGAGCATGATGCCTGGATCGAGGACCACAGCATCGACGGCACCCCGGTCCTCCCCGGCGTCATCGGGCTGGAGCTGATGGCCGCCGCCGCCGTGGCCACCCGCCCTGGCAGCCGCTACGCCGGCGCCCGCCGGGTGTTCTTCGACAAGCCCGTCAAGCTGCACCGGGGCGAGCCGGTGGACATCGTCGTCCAGGCAGAGCCGCTGGGGGAGGGCGTCGTCTCCTGCACCCTCTCCACCGAGCGCACCCTGCGCACCGGCCGACGGCAGGAGGTCGAGGCGTTCCGGGCCGAGGTGCTGCTGGACGAGGCACCGACACCCGACCCCCTGCCCCCCGCCTTCTTCGCCGAACAGGGGATCAACCGGGGCGCCATCTACAAGCGCTTCTTCCACGGCGAATCCTTCCAGGTCCTCCGCGACGCCAGCGCGGTCGCCTCCCGCAACCTGCTCGCCGACGCGATGGTCGAGCACGCCTTCATCGCCGGCGGGCTGGTCAGCCTGCCCCTGGTGCTCGAGGCCGCGTTCCAGGCGGCGGGGCTGCACCGGATGGCCCTGCGCGGGGTCATGGCCCTGCCGGCCGGCATCGACGCGGTGGTGATGATCCGGGCGGTCGGGGACGGCGAGCCGCTCAACGTCATGGTCCACGAGCGCGACGACGGCGACGCCTACGACATCGACGTCGATGGCCCCGACGGCGCGGTCCTGCGGGTGCGGGGATTCCGCATGGTCGAGACCGGGCCGCTGCCGGAAGGGGACCGCTTCCCCCCGCCGGAGGGCGGATGGCCCCGGACGGTGTTCGCCCGGGCCACCGGCGACCGCGTCCGCAAGCTCACCCCGGCCGAGCGGGCCAGCATCGACGCCCGGGGCACCGACAAGCGACGGCGCGACCGGCGAGCCGGGCGGGAGGCCGCCAAGCTGGCGGTGGAGGCCCTCACCGGCTGGGCGTGCCGGAACTTCGTGGTCGACAACCTGCCCGGTGGCCGCCCGGTCATCGTCCCGGGTCCCGGCTGCCGGGGCCCCGTTCCCGAGCTGACCCTGACCCACACCGACGGGGAGGGGAGGGCGGCGGCGGTCCACGGCGGGCTGCCCGGGCTGGACCGCGAGCGGATCGAGCCGCGCAGCCGCTCCTTCGTGAGCACCTGGCTGACGCTGGGCGAGGCCCGCCTGGCCGGCGACGACCCCCGGCGGATCACGGCGATCTGGACGGTCAAGGAGGCGGTGCTCAAGGCGCTGGGCCGGGGCATGGCCCTGGATCCGCGGCAGGTCGAGGTGACGTCGCTGGGCTGGCGCCGGGCCCGGGTGCGCCTCCACGGGGACGCGGCGGACCGCGCCGCGACGCTGGGCGGTCGCCTGGCGGTGAGCCTGTACCACGAGGCCGACGCCGTGGTCGCCACCGCCCTGCTGGCCGGTGGTCGGTGGCCCGCCGACGAGGCGCGGTCCCACGAGGAGCGCGGAAACCGGGCAGAGGGCTAGTACGCGCGACCGGTCGTTCCTCCCCGGTACGACCCACGTCGTGGTCGCGCGTACTGCG
>RFKJ01000704.1 GCA_003694325.1 Deltaproteobacteria bacterium | reverse complement strand
GCACGTGCTCGGGGGCGAGCGCCGCGGCGGCGGGCAGGTGGGTGGGGTCGAAGTGGAAGAACATCTGCGGCTTGACCCCCACCCAGGCCGCGAAGGCGGCGACGGCGAACACGAGGACGGCGACCCCGGTCCGCCAGCGACGACGGGTCCGCCGACCGGGCATGGCCGGGCCCCAGGGCAGGGCGACGAGGGCGAGGGCCGCCGCCGCCAGCAGGTAGGGCGCCTCCTGCCGGCCGAGGTTGGCGACCATCGCCCACAGCAGGGCCTCGCCGGTGCGGTCGCGACGCGCGGCCGCGAACACCCCCAGGATCCCCGGCAGGAACAGGACCGACGGGCGGAAATCGCACGTGCCCACCGCCTGCATCGGCCCGAGCAGCAACGTGGACAGGGCCGCCAGGCTGGCGACGGCGGTCACCTGCCGGGCGCCCGCCTCCCGGGCCACCGCCTCGGCCAGCCGGAAGGCCGGCCACAGCGCGAGGCCGGCGAACAGGCCCTGGAACGCCAGGAGCACCTCCTGGTGCGGCCACAGGCGGTAGACCCCGACCACCAGCGGCAGCACGAGGTGGGTGTGGACCATCTCGAAGAAGCCCTGCGGTTCGAGCAGCAGGGGGCTGGCCCAGGGGCCGCCGTGGGCCGCGGAGTGCACGATCTGGTGGAAGAAGGCCAGGTCCTGCCCCCAGCTCGGCGCCATGGCCCGGGCATCGGCGATGTTGAGGCCCCCGAGGAGGGCGGCGGCCCCCGCCACCAGCAGCAGGGGGACGACGACCGGGGCCCGCTCGGGGCGGGAGGCCGCGCCCGGCACCGCGACTCCGTCAGTAGGCGCGGGCAAAGATGGCCATGTGGGTCGCCGGGCGGCCGGAGTAGAAGCAGGTCCGCCCCGCGGCGTCCTCCTGGCCCTCCAGGGGGTAGCAGCGGATCGTGGCCTTGCAGTCGGCCTTGATGGCCGCCTCGGCTTCGGCGTCGTCGTGCCAGGGGACCCGGAACCACCCCCCGCCCTGTTCCTGGAGCCGGGCCTTCATCTCGTCGTAGCGGTCCACCTCGAAGATGTGGGCATCACGCAGGGCGACGGCCCGCTCCAGGAGCTGGCGCTGGATCCCGTCGAGGGTCTCGCCCACCCGATCGGCCAGATCGTCGCCGACGGGCAGCTTGAACTTGTCGCCGCCCAGCCGGCTCCGGCACATCACCACGCCCCCCTCCACGTCCCGGGGCCCGACCTCCATGCGCAGCGGCACGCCCTTGCGCTCCCACTCGAAGTACTTGGCCCCCGGCTTGAGGTTGTCGCGGTCGTCGACCCGGACCCGGAACCTCCCGCCGAGCAGGGAGGCCACCCGGTCGACGTACTCCATCACCATGGCCTTGCGGTCCCCCCGCCAGATGGGGACGATCACCACCTGCACCGGGGCGACGGCCGGCGGCAGCACCAGGCCCTGGTCGTCGCTGTGGGTCATGATCACCGCGCCGATGAGGCGGGTGGACACCCCCCAGCTCGTGGCCCAGACGTGTTCCAGCTCGCCCTCGCGGTTCTGGAAGGTCACGTCGAAGGCCCGGGCGAAGTTCTGGCCGAGGAAGTGGCTGGTGCCGCACTGCAGCGCCCAGCCGTTCTGCATCATGCCCTCGATGGTGTAGGTGTCGTCCGCCCCGGCGAAGCGCTCCGTCGCCGTCTTGACCCCGGTGACGACCGGCACGGCGAGGGTCTCCCAGCAGAAGTCCTTGTAGACCTGGAGCATCCGGCGGGCCTCCTCCTCGGCCTCGGCCCGGGTGGCGTGGGCCGTGTGGCCCTCCTGCCACAGGAACTCGGCCGTGCGGAGGAAGGGGCGGGTGCGCATCTCCCAGCGGACGACATTGGCCCACTGGTTGATCAGCAGCGGCAGGTCGCGCCACGACGAGATCCACCGCCCGTACATGTGCCAGATGATGGTCTCGCTGGTCGGGCGGACGACGAGCGGCTCCTCCAGCTTCGCCGCGGGGTCGGGCACGACGCCGTCGTCGGTGGCCTTGAGGCGGTGGTGGGTGACGACCGCGCACTCCTTGGCGAAGCCCTCGACGTGCTCGGCCTCGCGGGAGAGGAAGGACTGGGGGATGAACAGCGGGAAGTAGGCGTTCTGGTGGCCGGTGGCCTTGAACCGGGCGTCGAGGTCGGCGCGGATCGCCTCCCACACCGCGAAGCCATGGGGCTTGAGCACCATGCAACCGCGCACGGGCGAGCTGTCCACGAGGTCGGCGCTGGCGATGACGTCCTGGTACCAGCGGGCGTAGTCCTGGTCGCGGGGGGTGATGGGCTGCTTGCTTTCGGCCTTGGCCACGGCGGCCTCCGAAGAGTGGATGGAGCGCAGGAGAGGAGGTGGGTCCTCGGCCGGCGGGTCGCACGGCTGCGGGGGCGGTCGAGCTAACACGGGGCCGGCGGCCTTCCCCCGCCTGTGAACCGGTCGTGTCGAGGCAAGCCGGACCCGTCCCGGGAGGCTATGACCTCCGCCCGCGCCGGAGTGTCCCGTGACCACGCCTCCTCCCTTCGATCACCCCGACACCGACCGCCCCGACACCGACCACCCCGACACCGTGGTGACCGCCGACAAGGTGACCCGCGACCTCGACGACGCCGAGCGGGATCGCCTCGAGCGCCGGATGTCGGCCACCATCGCCGGGCTGGCCATGGACGCCGTCCAGAAGGCCAACTCCGGCCACCCCGGTGCGCCCATGGGCATGGCCGACATGGCGACGGTGCTGTGGAACCGGTTCCTCAAGTACGACCCCGACGACGCCACCTGGCCCGACCGGGATCGCTTCGTGCTGAGCAACGGCCACGCCTCGATGCTGCTCTACGCGGTCCTGCACCTCTCCGGCCAGCGCAGTCCCCACCAGCCGCCGCTCTCCCTCGACGACCTCCGCAACTTCCGCCAGTGGGGCAGCCCGACCGCCGGGCACCCCGAGTATGGGGAAGCGCCGGGGATCGAGACCACCACCGGGCCGCTGGGCCAGGGCTTCAGCACGGCCGTGGGCATGGCGCTGGCCGAGGCCTGGCTGCGGGCGCGGTTCGGGCAGGAGCTGGTGGACCACATGACCTGGGTCTTCGCCGGGGACGGCTGCCTGATGGAGGGCGTCACCTCCGAGGCCGCCAGCCTCGCCGGACACCTGGGCCTGGGGCGGCTGGTGGTGCTCTACGACGACAACCACATCACCATCGACGGGACCACCGACCTGGCGTTCTCCGAGGACGTCGGCGCCCGCTTCGAGGCGATGGGCTGGCAGGTCCTGCACGTCGACGGCCACGATCGCGACGCCCTCGCCGCGGCGATCGAGCTGGCCCGGGACGAGACCGCGCGCCCCAGCCTCATCTGCTGCCGCACCGAGATCGCCCACGGCGCCCCCCACAAGGCCAACACCTCGGCCGCCCACGGCGCCCCGCTCGGCGAGGAGGAGGTCCGGCTGGCCAAGGAAGCGCTCGGGCTGGACCCCGACGAGCAGTTCGCCGTCCCCGCCGAGGTCGTCGCCATGCTGCGGGCCCGCGACGACGAGCGCCGGGCGGCCCACGCGGCGTGGCGGCAGCGCCTCTCGGAGTCGGGACGGGCCGAGGAGTGGGCCCGGTACATGGGTCCGCCGGCGGTGGACACCATCGACTGGCCGGAGTTTTCGGCAGGCGACAAGCTGGCGACCCGCAAGGCCAGCGCTCGGGTGATCCAGGCCATGGCGGCGTCGCTGCCCCAGCTCCTCGGGGGGTCGGCCGACCTGGCGGGGTCCAATGGCAGCCTCATCCAGGGGGGCGGCGACGTGCAGCGCGACCGGATGGACGGGCGCAACCTGCACTTCGGGGTGCGGGAGCACGCCATGGCCGCCATCTGCAACGGGCTGTCGCTGCACGGCGGGATCCAGCCCTACTGCGCCACCTTCCTGGCCTTCCACGACTACATGCGGCCCAGCGTGCGACTGGCGGCGCTCATGCACCAGCCCGTCGTCTACGTCTACACCCACGACAGCTTCTACCTCGGCGAGGACGGCCCCACCCACCAGCCGGTGGAACACCTCATGTCCATGCGGGCGATGCCGAACCTGTGGGTCGTGCGCCCGGCGGACGCCAACGAGACGGCCGCCGCGTGGAAGCTCGCCCTGTCCCGCCGCGATGGACCGACCGCCCTGTGCCTGACCCGCCAGGGGCTGCCCATCCTGGCCGAGACGGCGGGGTGCGCCGACAAGGTGGCCGCCGGCGCCTACGTGCTGGCCGACGCCGAGGGAGACCTCCGGTGCGTGCTGCTGGCCACCGGCAGCGAGGTCCACCTCGCCCTGGCGGCCCGTGCCGTGCTGCAGGAGCAGGGGGTGGGAACCCGGGTGGTCAGCATGCCCTGCTGGGAGGCCTTCGAGACCCTCGACGCCGCCGACCGCGAGTCGGTGCTGCCACCGGACGTGCCCACCGTGTCCATCGAGGCCGGCTCGACCCTGGGGTGGTCGAAGTGGGCCGATGCCCACGTCGGCCTCGATCGGTTCGGCGCGTCGGCGCCCGCGGCGGTCCTGGCCGACAAGCTCGGCTTCCGGGTACAGGACGTCGTGGACGCCGCGACGCGCCTGCTGGGCTGAGGAGCGATGGCGTCGGGCAGGGGAGGCCGCGGGGGGTCCGGCCGCGGGGGGTCCGGCCGCAGGGGGGCCGGCCGCGGGGGCAAGCCGGCAGGCAAGCGGTCCGCCGCCCCGGGAAGGCGGGCCGGCAAGCGGCCGCCGGCCCGGCAGGCGAAGCGCAACCGCCGGCCCGCCGATCCAGCGGCCGGCCCGGCTCCCGGCGCACCGACCGGCGTCGAGGGCGCACCGCCCGCGGAGGGCGCCGGCGCCGTGGACCCGCCTCCACCTCCCTCCTCGGCGCCGTGGGTCGCTGGCTGGCCTGGCGGCTGGCCATGCTCGCCCTGGGCGCCGGCCTGGGGCTGGCCTGCGTCGTCGGCATCCTGTACCGCCAGGCTCTCGCCGACGTCGACGACCTCCTGGCCCGGCCGGTCTGGTCCCGGACCGGCCGGGTGCTCAGCGCCCCCCTGGAGCTGTGGCCCGGGCTCCGCCTTACCCCCGACGAGCTGGCCCTGGACCTCCAGCGGGCCGGGCTGGCCCGGGTGGCGCGCGCCGAGCGGCCGGGTGACTTCGAGGTCGGCGCGGACCGCGTGCGGATCCTGCTGGCGGCGGCGAGCGGTCCGGGCTTCGAGATCGAGCCGGGCGAGCGGGTGGTGCGGTTCGCCGAGGGCCGGGTCGCCTCGATCTCCGGGGGACGCCGCCTGCTGCTGCCCCCCAGCGAGCTGGCCGAGGTCCGGGGCCCCGCAAACGAGGCCCGACGCCCGGTGACCCTCGCCGAGATCCCGCCGCAGGTGGTCGACGCCGTGCTGGCCATGGAGGATGCCCGGTTCCGGGAGCACGAGGGGCTCGACCCCCTCGGCATCGCGCGGGCGCTGCTGGTCAACGTCGTCGCCGGACGCACCGTGCAGGGGGGCAGCACCCTCACCCAGCAGACGGTCAAGAACCTGTTCCTCACCCAGGAGCGCAGCTACGAGCGCAAGGCCCGGGAGGCGCTCCTGGCGGTGGCGCTCGAGCGGCGCCGCAGCAAGGACGAGATCCTCGAGCTGTACCTCAACGAGATCTACCTGGGACAGGTCGGCGGGGCTGCCGTCTGCGGGGTCGACCAGGCGGCGCGGGCCTACTTCGGCAAGCCGGTGGAGCGCCTGTCCCTGTCCGAGGCGGCCATCATCGCCGGGATCATCTCGGCCCCCAACCGCTACTCGCCGCTCAAGCACCCCGAGGCGGCCATCGCGCGGCGGGACCTCGCGCTGGACCGCATGGCCGAGCTGGGGTTCATCGACGCCGCGACGGCGGACGCCGAGAAGGCCCGTCCGCTCCAGGTCCACGCGATCACCGAGGGGCGGCGGTCCCCCTGGGCGGTCGACGCGGCCCTGGAGACCGTCGAATCGGAGCTGGGGGAGGGGACCGTGGCCGCCCGCGGGCTGGTGGTCCACACCACCATCCAGCCGGCCCTGCAACGGCTCGCCGAGCGGGCGGTGGCCGACGCCGGGGCGGCCCTGGAGCGGGCCCATCCCGACGCCGCCGGCGCCCAGCTCGCCCTGGTCGCGGTCCGGGCCCGCGATGGCGCCATCGTGGCGATGGTCGGCGGGCGGGACTACGCCCGCAGCCAGTTCAACCGGGCGCTGCACGCCCGCCGGCAGATCGGCAGCACGGTCAAGCCGCTCACCTGGCTGTTCGCCATGGAGGCCGACCACGATCTCGGTCCGGGCAGCGTCGTCGTCGACGAGCCCATCGAGCGGATGGTCGACGGCCGGCGCTGGGCCCCCCGCAACCACGACGGCCTGTTCGTGGGCCCGGTGTCGCTCCGCGATGCCCTGGTGCACAGCCGCAACGTGCCGGCGGTCCTCGTGGCCGAGCGGGTGGGCCTGTCGGAGCTGAAGCGACGGTGGCAGGCCGCGGGGCTCACCGGGGCCACCGACTGGCCGTCGGCCGCCCTGGGCTCGTTTTCGGCCACACCGGTGGAGCTCGCCCGGGCCTACACCGCCTTCGTCAACGAGGGCCGGGTGGTCCGCCCCCGCCTGCTGCGGGGCACCGACGACGGCAGCGGGCAGGTCGTGCTGGAGTCCCCCCCGGTGCAGGGCGAGAGAGTGGCCGACGCCGAGGCGGCCTGGATGGTGGGCGACACCCTGCGGGACGTCATCGCCGCGGGCACCGGGCGCGGCGCGGCCCGCTTCGGCGTGGGCGACGGCGCCGGTGGCAAGACGGGCACCACCGACGACGGGCGGGACGCCTGGTTCGCCGGGTTCAGCGGCGATCTCGTCGTGGTGGCCTGGGCGGGATTCGACAAGGGCGAAGCCCTGGGGTTGACCGGCGCCCAGGCCGCGCTCCCCGCCTGGGCCCGGTTCGTGGCCGCCGCCGGAACCCGGGGCGGGCTCCCCCGCCGTCCCGCGGGCCTGGTCCAGCGCGAGGTCTGCGCCGAGACCGGCACCGCGCCGTGCGAGGGCCTCTTGTCCTCGCCCTGCGAAGACCGGGTCACCGACTGGTTCCGGGCGGACGCCGACCTGTCGGCGGACTGCGGCGGCGGGAAGCGGTTGCGGCTCATCGACCGCCTGCGGAAGGGGCAGCAGGCCGGCAACGATGAGGGCTCGGTCGACGGCTCGGTCGAAGGCTCGGTCCCCGGCGAGACCCGCCGTGCGCGGCGCAAGCGCCGGCGCCAGGAGCGCCGGGCCGGGTCCCAGGGCCAGCCCTGAGCCGATTCCGCCGGGTCGGCGCTACTCGATGTCGATCAACTCGACGTCGAAGACGAGCATCCCGGCGGGGCGGCCCGGCTTGCCCTGGTAGGCCAGCTCCTCGGGGATCCACAGGCGGGCCTTCTCGCCCTTGACCATGAGCTGCAACCCCTCGGTCCAGCCGGCGATCACCCGGTTGAGGGGGAAGGTCGCCGGCTGGCCGCGGACCACGGAGCTGTCGAACATGTTTCCGTCGGTGGTCCACCCGGTGTAGTGGACCTGGACGGTGGCCTCGGCCGAGGGATGCTCGGTGCCGGTGCCGGGCTGGAGCACCTTGTAGGCCAGGCCGCTGTCGGTCCGGGTGGCGTCGGCCGGCGGCGCGGCGACGTCCTCGGGAGCCGGGATGGTCCGGGGCCGGTCCTTGCCGGTCGCATCCGGCCCCCCGGCGGCGTCGTGGTCGCCCCGGGCGGCGTCGTGGTCATTCCGGGCGGCGGCGTCGGCGGTGGTGGTCGCGTCGTCGGGGGCCTGCGAGTCGCAGGCCACCAGGAACATGCAGAGGATGAGGGTACGCATGGCCGGCCCGCTAACCGGTGATCGGCCCCGTCGCCTACCACCCGCCGATCGGCGGCGCCGGGTCGCCCCCCTCCAGGTCGAGGACGGCCACCGCGCGCTGGGCCGGACGCCCGTAGCGGAACGGGACGACCGAGCTGCCCACGCCGGGGTTGACGTAGACCTGCCCGGCCTCGTCGTGGTACCAGCCGTTGAGGAAGCGGACCTTGAGCAGGGAGGCGTAGAGGCTCCGGGTCCACTTCTGGACGTAGAACTGGCCGCCGTGGGTGTGCCCGGACAGCACCACCGCGCAGCCCCGCGCCCAGAGGTCGGGGGCGGCCTCGGGGTTGTGCGACAGGGCCAGCGCCGGCCGCCCGCCCAGCCCGAGGGTGGCGGTGCGGCTGTCGTCGTGGGAGGTGGTCTGGTCGTCGATGCCGACGATGGCCAGCTCGTCCTCGCCGCTTCCGTGGGACGTCCAGCGGTTGTCGAGGATCTCCACGCCGGCCCGCTCCAGGGCCTCGCGCACCCGGTCGCGCCCCGACCACCAGTCGTGGTTGCCCATGACCGCGAGCTTGCGCCCCTCGATCTCGCCGAGGATGGCGGCCATCCGGTCGAGGTGTCCGAGCCCGCGGGCGACGAAGTCCCCGGTCAGGACGGTCAGGTCCGGGCGGCTGGCGTTGACCAGGCCCACCGCCGCCCGGTGCAGGGCCGCCGGGGTGACGTTTCCGAAGTGGAGGTCGGTGAGGTGGGCGACCCGCATCCGGCCGCTCCACCCCGGGATCCGGACCACGGCGTGGTAGGGCTTGGGGCGGGCGAATCCCCAGGTGCGGCCCTCGGTGGGGGCGATGGTGGGGACATCGTCGAGGACGAGCAACGCCCCCCCGTCCTCCGACTCCAGCGGGTCCGGGGTGGGGGAGGTCCGGGCGGGATCGTCGTCTTCGGGGCGCAAGGCGGGTT
>RFKJ01000056.1 GCA_003694325.1 Deltaproteobacteria bacterium | reverse complement strand
GGCCTGCACGGGCGGGGGGGCGGCCTCGGATCACCGCTTGCGCGGCCCGTATCGGTCGATCGGCCGATTGTGGCCGGTGCCCGGGGCGCATACCGGTGGCCGGTCGCCCTGGACGTTGTCGTGCTGATCTCCGGTCCCCCGCTGTCGTCTCCTCCCGTGGACACCCTCGGTCGGGCCGTGCTTCGGCTGGCCGAGATGGACCAGCCCTGGCTGACCGTGCACCGCGATCCCGAGCGCCACGCCTGGACGGGCCCGGCGCTGCTCGACCTCGCCCGGCGCTGGCGGGACGCCGCCCGGGCCCGCGGGCTGCGCCAAGGCGACCGGGCCGTGGTCCTGATGCCCAACGACGAGCGCTTCGTCGCCGCCTTCTTCGGCCTGCAACTCGCCGGTTGCGCCCCCGTCCCGCTGGCCTGGCCCTCGACGCTGGCCAACAAGCAGCAGGCGCTGGCGCCGCTGCGGCCGATCGTCGAGGTCGCCGACCCCCGGGTGATCCTCACCACGCCGGAGGTGACGACCGACTGGCCCTGGCCCTTCGTGACCGAGCCGGCGGCGGCGGCGACCGGCGACGATGTCCTGGCCGGCCCCGACGATCCCGCCTTCCTGCAGTTCACCTCGGGAAGCATGGGCCGCCCCCGGGGCGCGGTGATCCCCCAGCGCGCCGCCGTGGGCTGTACCTGGAGCATGGGCAGCGGCATGGGGCTGTCGCCGCAGGACGTCGGACTGAGCTGGCTGCCGCTGTACCACGACATGGGCCTGGTGGGTGCGCTGCTCTGCCCCCTGCTGTTCGGCTTCCCGCTGCACCTGATGCGGCCCGGCGAGTTCCTGCTGCACCCGCGCCGGTGGCTCGACCACGCCGCCGAATTCCGGGTCACCGTCGCCGCCGCCCCCGATTTCGGGTGGCGCCTCGTCGCCCGGCGGGTGCGCGACTACGACCGCGACCTGTCGTCGTGGCGGGTCGGCCTGGACGGCGCCGAGCCGGTCCATCGCAGCACCCTCGACGCGGTACACCAGCGCCTCGGCCCGGCGGGACTGCCGGCGGGGACGCCGCGGCCGGCCTACGGGCTCGCTGAGGGGACCCTGGGGGTGTGCATCTACGACCCCGACCGCCCGGCACCCGACCTGGAGTGGAACGGGCGCCAGGTCCCTTCGGTGGGGGGGCCGCTTCCCGGCGTGTCGGTGCGCACCGTCACCGCCACCGGGATGGAGTGCGCCGAGGGCGAGGAGGGGGAGATCCTGGTGCGGGGACCGGGCCTGATGCGCGGGTACTTCCGGGACGAGGGCCAGACCGCCGCCGCCCTGCGGGACGGCTGGCTGCACACCGGCGACCTGGGGGTGATCGCCGGGGGACAGCTCTACGTCACCGGCCGGATCAAGGACCTGGTGATCCACAACGGGGTGAAGCTGCACCCCTACGACATCGAGCGGGTGGCCGCCGAAGCCGCCGATGCCACCTTGAACGGGGCGGCGGCGTTCACGACCCGGGAGGGCGAGGACGAAGCGCTCGTCGTCGTCGTCGAGGTGCCCCGGCGCCGGTCCGAGGGGGTCGAGCGGCGGGTGCTCGGGGCGCTGGTTCGCCAGCTCGGGATCCGGCCGAACCGGGTGCTGGCGGTCCCGCCGGGGCAGATCCCCCGCACCACCAGCGGCAAGGTGCGCCGGCCGGCAGCAGCCGCCCGATTCGGGGGTGGGCATGGGCCGTGACGTGCTCGTCCTCGGCAGCAACGGGTTCATCGGCCTGCACGCCGTCGACGGCCTGCGGGCGGTGGGGATCGAGCCGCGCTGCGGTCGGCGGGCCCGCAGCAACATCCTCGGCCTGCGGTCGCGGAAGGCGCAGATGGTGCGGGCCGACCTCGATGCGCCCGACACCCTCCGGACGGCCATGGCCGGGTGCGGGACGGTGCTGCACATCGCCGGCCACTACCCCCGGACCAGCCACGATCCGGAGGGCAGCGTCGCCCTGGGCCTGCGGCAGCTCGACGCGGCGCTGGACGCGGCGGCGGCCGCCGGGGTGCGGCGGTTCATCTACGTCTCCAGCACGGCGACCGTGGCCCCGGCGCCCGGGGGCGGCCCGGCCGACGAGTCCTGCGTGTTCGCCGAGTGTCCGGATTTCGGGACCTACCATCGCCTGAAGTGGGCGATGGAGCAGCGGGTGGCCGCCGAGACCCGCATGGAGACCGCCACCGTCTGCCCCGCGGGGTGCCTGGGGCCGGGTGATCTCCGGGTGGGCACCTCGGCCCTGGTGCTGGCCCTCGTCGCGGGGGGCGATCCGCCCCATCCCGACGGGGTCGTCTCCCTGGTGGACGTTCGCGACGTCGGGGTCGCCCTGGGGCGGTTGTGCGTGGCCGAGACGCTGCCGCCCCGGCTGCTGCTGTCCGGCGGCAGCCATCGCCTGCAGCCGCTGCTGGAGCGGATCGCCGACCGCTACGGGGTCGCCCCGCCGTCTTCGCCCCTGCCGGCCGCCGAGGCCGTGGCCCGGGCCGACGCCGCCGAGCGAAAGGCCCTGGCCACCGGGCGTCGTCCGACCATGTCCCGGGAGATCGTCGACCTCATCATCCACGGCGTCCCCATCGACGCCTCCCGGGCCGCGCGGCTCCTCGACCTGCGCTGGACCCCGCTGGACCGGACCATCGACGACCTGGTGGCCTGGGCCCGGCGCATGCGGCTGCTCCCCCCCGCTCCCTCCTCCCCGACCGCCTCTCCCTCCGTCCCCCTGCAGGAGTCACGACCATGACCACCGCCCAAGCTGCCTCCACCGAGGCCCGGATCCTCCACATCCTCAGCCAGCTCACCACCCTGCCGCCCGAGCGCATCCGTCCCCAGGACCGGCTGGTCGAGGACCTGGGTCTCGACTCGGTCACCCGGCTGGAGCTGATCAGCATGCTGGTCGAGGAGTTCGACATGGACGTCGAGCTGGAGGACGCCGTTGCCGTGGACGACGTGGCCGGCATCTTCGCCATGGCGCACGAGCGGCTCGGCGATGCCTGAGCCCACGATCCCCCCGCTGGGTGACCTGGCCCCGGACGCCGAGTCGGCCGAGGTCGTCGGCGCCCTCATCGACTCGGTGGACCGGCTGGGGGCCGGTCTGGATGCTCGGGCCATCGACGCGGCCCACGCCCTGCCCGAGGGGCTCCTGTCCCGGCTGGCCGAGCTGGGCCTGTTCGGCCTGTCGCTGCCGGAGGAGCACGGCGGGTTCGGGTTCTCCCTGTGGGAGTGCGCCAGCGTCACCGCCGCGCTGGCCCGCCATGACCGCTCGGTGGCCACGACCGTGGGCCTGCACCTGGGCCTGGGCACCCGGGGGCTGGTGGCCTTTGGCTCGCCGGAGCAGCACGCCCGCTGGGTGCCGCCGCTGGCCAGCGGCGAGATGATCGCCGCCTTCGCCGCCACCGAGCCCGGCGCGGGCAGCGACCTGGGGGCCATCGCCACCCGGGCCGTCGAGACCGACGGGATGTTCCGGGTGGACGGCAGCAAGATCTTCGTGACCAACGGCGGACTGGCCGGGCTGTTCACCATCGCGGCCTCGACCCCGGGCCTGGGAGGTGCTCGGCGCGGCCAGGGCCTGCTGCTGCTCCACGTCGACGACCCGGGGGTGGAGGTCGGCGCCGAGGAGGTCAAGCTCGGGTTGCGTGGTTCGTCCACCACCTCCCTGTCCCTCGACGGCGTGGTGGTCCCTCGGGACCGCCTGCTCGGTGAGCCGGGCAAGGGTGCCGCCCACCTGTCGCACGTCCTGGCCTGGGGGCGCAGCCTGATGGCCGCCGGCTGTTGCGGCACCGGACACGCCGCCCTCGACGCCATGCAGCGGCACTGCGCCTCCCGGGTCCAGTTCCATCGCCCCATCGAGAAGCTGCCGGTGGTGGCGGCCCAGCTCGCCGACGCGCGGGCCCTGCTGTTCTCGATGGAGGCCCTGGTCCGACACACCGCCGCCGACCCCGAGGCGCTGCCCACCCGCTCGCTGGCCGCCAAGGTGCATTGCAGCGAAGGCGCCTGGGAGCTGGCCGACCGGGCGGTGCAGCTCCACGGTGGCTCCGGCTACATCGAGGAGACCGGCGTGGCGCTGCTGTTGCGGGATGCGCGCATCACCCGGATCTTCGAGGGGGCCAACGACGTGCTCCGGGTCCACATGGGGTTGCTGGCCACCATGGGCGTCCCGCGGCAGGACCTCGCGCCGCTGGGATCCCTGGGCCTGGCCGCCGACGCCCTGGCCGCCGAGGTGGACCGGGTGGCCGCCGACCTGAAGCGGCGCAAGGGGGCCCGGCTCGGCGGAGCCCACGTCGAGCTGCACGCCCTGGGCAGCCTGGTGGCGCTGGTGTCCTCGGTGGACGCCGCCGTGCTCCGCGCCGCCCACGAGCAGACGAGCGAAGCCCGCAACCTCGCGGTGCGGTGGCTGGACCAGGCCACCGCCCGCTGCCTCGCCCCGCTCCGGGCCCTGTCCCCGGATCGCGTCGGCATCCAGAGCGTGCCCACGGAGCTGCACCCATGAAGATCCTCTTCGTCTACCCCCGCTTCTCGCGGCACGCCGAGTCCAACCCGGAGCTGCTCCGGTACGTGCCCATGAAGGAGTACCTGGGCTCTCCGTCGCTGGGCATCCCCTCGGTGGCGGCGGTCACCCCGCCCGAACACGAGCTGGAGTACCGCGACGACCGCCTCGAGGACGCCCTGGTCCAGACCGACGCCGACCTGGTGGCCCTGACCTTCTTCACCGCCGCCGCGGCCCGGGGCCTGGAGCTGGCCCGCGGGTTCAAGGCCATGGGCAAGACGGTGGTGGCGGGGGGGATCTTCCCGTCGCTGATGCCGGACGAGGTCCAGCCCCACGTCGACGCGGTCATCGTCGGAGAGGGGGAGCCGGTGTGGCCGCAACTGCTGGCCGACTTCGCCGTCGGTGCGCTGAAGCCTCGCTATGGACCGGTCATCGCCGACCTCGACACCTTGCCGCCCCCGCGGATGGACCTGGTGTTCGGTGCCGAGCGGCCCGGCTTTCAGCCGGATGACTACCCCCTGCAGGTGTCGCGCGGCTGTGCCCTGACCTGCCAGGCCTGCGCCCTGCCGCGTTCCATGGGACGCCGCACCCGCCCGTTCCCCATGGCGCACGTCCTCGCCCAGCTCCAGACCCTCGAGGAGGCGGGCAAGCGGGCCAGCCTCACCGAGGACACGGGCTGGTTCTCGGGGACTGCGGGCTTCCGGCGCATGTTCGCACTGTTTGAGCACCTCGCCGAGCGCGGCCGGGCCACCCGGGTCTCCTACGTGGGGATCTCCATGCCGATGATCCTGGCGACACCGGGCCGTCGTCTGGCCCAGGCGCGGGCGGCCGGCGTGGACATGTTCTACCTGGTGGGCGGCTTCGACCCGATCACCATGAAGGCGTTCACCGGGCGGGACCGCCGGGCCTGGAACCGGGGCATCGCCGCCGTCCGCAAGGCCTGGGACCACGGCATCGAGCCCTACACCAGCTTCCTGCTGGGCAACGACGACGACGACGAGGGGACGGTGGACCGGATGCTGGAGTTTGCCGAGCAGGCCGGCATTCGCAAGGCCGAGTTCGCCATCTTCACGCCCTACCCGGGAACGCCGGCCTGGTTCCGGTTGCTGGAGGAGGGCCGGATCCTGACCCGTGACTGGTCCCGGTACAACGACGCCAACGTCGTCTTCCGGCCCCGCCGGATGACCCCCGACCAGCTCCACGAGGGCTACCTGCGCCTGTGGCGGGAGTTCTACGCGGCGCGCCCCGAGGTGGCCGACCTCGACGAGGCGGCGCGCACCATCCAGTTCTGAGACACCGATCCCGAGACCCTGCCTGCCCGAACACCCAAGCCAGAACGCGCAAACCGAACGCGACGCGAGGAACACCGTGCACACGTCCCAGTACTACCGCCTGCCCTGGACGCTCAACGACAACGTGCTGGGTTGGCTCGAGCCGACCAAGAAGTGCAACATCTACTGTGACGGCTGCTACTCGACGAACGAGGCGAACAGTCACAAGTCCCTCGACCAGGTGCGCCAGGACCTCGACGTGTTCGTGGCCCGGCGCAAGGTCGATTCCATCTCCATCGCTGGGGGCGACCCGCTGACCCACCCGCGCATCGTCGACATCGTGGCCATGATCCGGCGGGACTACGGGCTCAAGCCGGTGGTCAACACCAACGGCCACGCCATGACCCCCCAGCTCCTGGCCGAGCTGAAGGCGGCGGGGTTGCACGGGGTGACCTTCCACGTCGACAGCAGCCAGTCGCGCCCGGGGTGGAAGAAGAAGTCCAACCTCGAACTCAACGAGCTTCGGCTGCACTTTGCCCGGATGGTGGAAGCCGTCGGCGGGCTCACCTGCGCGTTCAACTCCACCGTCTTCCGGCACACCATGCACGAGGTGCCCGCCATGCTGCGGTGGGCGCAGGAGCACATCGACATCGTGCACTCCATGGTGTTCATCCTGTTCCGCACCGCCCGCAGCAACGAGTTCGACTACTACGCGCACGACCGCAGGGTGGGCGTCGACGAGCTGGTCTACTGGGACCAGCAGGACAACCCCGACCCCCTCACGACCCCGGAGCTGTTCGAGCTGATCCGCAAGGAGGAGCCGGAGTTCGACGCGGCGGCCTACCTGGGGGGGACGCGGGACCCCGACAGCTTCAAGTGGACGCTGGTGAGCCGGGTGGGGACCCGGGACCGGATCTACGGCTACGCCGGCCCGCGGTTCATGGAGCTGGTCCAGACGACCCACCACGCCGTGGCCGGCCGGTACCTGGCCTACGCCGACCCCCGCCTGCTGCGGATGGGACGGTCGACGATGGCGGCCTTTGCGGCCGTGGACGAGGGGATGCGCAAGGCGCTGCGGCGGTGGAGCCGCGACGTGGCTCGGGCGCCCTGGTCGGCGGCGAAGCGCCTGCACCTGCAGAGCATCGCCTTCATCCAGCCCATCGACATGATGCCCGATGGCGAGGCCAACATGTGCGACGGCTGCCCGGACATGACGGTCCACGAGGGCGAGCTGGTGTGGTCCTGTCGCCTCGACGAGCTGAAGCGCCACGGCACCTTCCTGCATTGCGTCCCCAAGAGCCGGCCGGTGCCGGAGGCCAGGTAGCCGTCACCCGGTAGAGGGCAGGGAAATGGGGGCCGGCTCGGCGGCGTTGCCGAGCGCCCCGCTCCGGGCCTGGCGCTGCGGATCGGTCGACCGGCCGATGTCCTGGGACAATGCGTCGCAGGGTATCTGCCCCATGGTCGGGTGCCGGGTGCTAGCATGGAGCAATGAAGCGTCAGCCCCGTCACCTGGTCACCAACTTCGACGGCGTCGTGGTCGATGCCGACGACGCCCCCTCCGGATCGCCTTCGGAACTGGCCGGGCGTCGTTGCCGCGACGTGGTCGCCGCCCTCACCCCCAAGGGCCGGCCGGTCTGCACCGACGACTGCGTGCAGAAGCTCGACGAACCCTGTGACCACGGGGTCGTCCGGACCCGGGAGGGGGCCGCGCGACTGCGCTGCATCCCCGTCGGGGAGCACCGGGTCGTCCGCATCGAGCCTCTGGACGCCGAGGCCCTGGGCCTGAAGCCCCTGTCGCCGCGCGAGCTGGAGATCCTCCAGCTCGTGGCCCGGGGCATGACCAACGCCCGCATCGCCCGGCAGCTCAACCGCTCCACCTCGACCGTGGGGACGCACCTCGAACACATCCTCGAGAAGCTCCGGGTGCGGTCGCGGGCCGAGGCGGTGGCCCGGGCGCAGGAACTGGGCCTGCTGAGCCACTGACCTGCCGGCTGCGCTCCGGATCTTCCGGGGCGGCTGCGCTCCGGCCCGGCCAAGGGGGGGGGCGTTCGCGAACGGGGTGCGACCGACGTAGCCGCTGCTGCGCGCCCGGTGCCGGGCCGGCGCGAGGTGCGACCGGCATCCGCGGTATCGTCACCGGGCGGCGAACGGCCCGCGACGACCACGGGTGAGGGAGTCCACCATCGACACCGACCGCGCCCGGGCACCGGTCGCCCTCCTGCCCCGCACGATCACCGTGCCGGTCGTGGTGCTCTGTGCCCTGCCGGTCCTCCTCCGGCTGGCCGGCGTGGACCTCGGAAGCGCGCCGCCACCCCGTGAAGCCGGCGGGCTGGCCGTGCTGTCCGGCGACGAGCTCGTGATGGCCATGCACCGCGCCCTGCGCGGGTCCTTCGTCCACGCGCTGCTCGACTGGACGGCGGTGATCCTGGCGGTGGTCACCGGCCTGCTGGCGCTGGGCCTGTACCGCGTGCGCCGGCAGTCGGTGACGGCGGTGGTGGGGATGGCCATGTTCGGCGCCGGGCTGATGGACGCCTTCCACACCCTCGCGGCCCAACGGCTGATCCTGCCCAACGCGCAGACCGGCGACTACGTGTCGTTCTCCTGGGCCGTCTCCCGGGTCTACCTCGCCGGGATGCTCCTGGTCGGCACGGCCTTCTTCGTGATCCTCCCCGGGCTCGGCCGCCGGGTGAGCGCCTGGGGGCTGACCCTGGTGGGGCTGG
>RFKJ01000703.1 GCA_003694325.1 Deltaproteobacteria bacterium | reverse complement strand
GCACCAAGCCGGCGCTCTACTACCACTTCGGCAGCAAGGAGGAGCTGTTCAAGGAAGCGGTCCGCACCTGCTTCCTGTCCAACGAGCCCCTGGTGGAGCAGGCCCGCGCCGCCGCCGACGACATCCGCGGCCAGCTCGTCGCCTTCGCCGATGCCCTGTTCGAGCGGGTGACCCGCAACCCGGTGCGGATGAAGCTGGTGCTGAGCATGCAGAACGTCGCCGACAAGGCGCAGCCGGACGTGGAGCTGCACGCCCACCACCAGCGGGGAATCGACCTCGTCGCCGGGCTCATCGCCGAGGGTCGCGATCGCGGCGAGCTGCGGGCCGACCTCGACGTCCACGAGGCGGCGCTCATCCTCCTCGGCGCCCTCCACACCCGCGCCTGGCTGGCCCTCAAGGGCGTGTCGGTGGCACCATCGACCCCCGCCCACATCGTCGACCTCCTCCTCACCGGCTTCCAGGCCCCCCCCACTCCGGACGGAGACTGATCATGCGCCTTGTCCTGGGGCCCCTCGTCGGGCTCTCCCTTTCCCTGGCCCTGCTGCCCGCCTGCGGGGAGGCCGACGGCATGCAGTCCGACGACGCCTCCGCCGTGGCCGACGCGCCGGCGCCCTCCACCGACAGCTTCCAGACCCGCGTCGAGGTGGCCCGGATCGAGCCCAGCGACGCGACGCTGGAGCTGTCGCTGCCCGCCGAGGTCGACGGGGCCCGCGACGCCCTGCTGGCCTCCCCCACCGGCGGCTTCGTCGAGCGGGTCTACGTCGAGGAGGGCGACGAGGTCCGGCGCGGACAGCCCATCGCCGCCATCGACCGGCGCAGCGCCGCCGCCCGCCGCGACCAGGCGCTCGCCCAGCTCGACCTGGCCCGGTCCGAGCTGGAGCGCGTGCAGCAGCTCGGCGACCTCGCCAGCCCCCAGCAGCACCAGCAGGCCGAGACCCAGGTGGCCATCGCCAAGGCCGCCGCCGACCTCGCCGAGGTGGCCTGGCAACGGGCACTGATCACCGCCCCCTTCGACGGGGTGGTCGGACAGGTCGGTGTCGAGGAGGGAGAGGTGGCCGCCCCGGCCGCCCCCGTCGCCCGGCTGGTCCAGCTCGACCCGGTCGAGGTGAGCGTCTCGGTCTCCGATCGCGACGTGGTCGGGCTGCGCCCCGGCATGCCGGTGGTGGTGGAGACCGACGCCCACGGGACGCTGTTCGACGGCGAGC
Organism: Deltaproteobacteria bacterium; assembly: GCA_003694325.1. Taxonomy (GTDB): domain Bacteria; phylum Myxococcota_A; class UBA796; order UBA796; family UBA2385; genus J125. The sequence goes on along the minus strand of RFKJ01000703.1, from coordinate 5,934 downwards.
TGGTCTCCATCTCGCCCGCCGCCGACCTCAAGACCCGCTCCTTCCTGGTCAAGGCCCGGGTCCCCAACCCCGACCACCGGCTGCTCCCCGGCATGATCGCCCGGGTCTCGCTGTCGGAGCCCATGGCCCGGGACGCGGTGGTGATCCCCCAGGAATGGCTGGTCACCCGCATCGACGGCATCGGTGTCTTCGTGGTCGACGGCGAGGTCGCCCGCTGGCGCCCGGTCAAGGCCGGCGCGATCATCCACGACCAGATCCTCATCGAGGAGGGCCTGGCCCAGGGCGACACCGTGGTGATCACCGGCCAGCGCAACCTCGCCGACGGCGACCCCCTGCTCATCGCCCGGTCGGGCACCTGCTGCGTGGACGGACGCCCCGTCTTCTGACCCGCCGTCTTCCGTCCCCGCGCCGGGGACGGCCCTGCCCCCTGACCGGCAGCTTTCTGCCTCCTGCCCCCCTCCTCGGCATCCGGAGTCCGGCATGGTCCGCCTGTTCGTGCGGAATTCCTCCACGGTCCTGCTCGTGGTCCTCGCCATCTTCGTGTTCGGCTGGACCAGCTACAGGAGCCTGCCCCGGGAGAGCTTCCCCGACGTCGACATCCCGGTGGTGATGGTGACGACCCCCTATGTCGGGGTCTCGCCGGCCGACATCGAGTCGCTGGTCACCTTCCCCATCGAGGCCGAGCTGGCCGGCGTCGCCGACCTCAAGAAGATGACCAGCACCTCGTCGGAGGGCGTGTCGATCATCGCGCTGGAGTTCGAGCCCGAGGTCGACATCAGCGAGGCGCTGCAGAAGGTGCGCGACCGGGTCAACCGGGCCAAGTCCGACCTGCCCGACGATGCCGAGGAACCCCAGGTCCAGGAGGTCAGCCTCGACGACGTGCCGATCATGATCATCAACATCGCCGGCAACGTCGACGAGGAGGAGCTCAAGTCCCTCGCCGAAGACCTCAAGGACGATCTCGACCGCATCCCCGGGGTGCTGGACGTCAAGATCGCCGGGGGCCTGACCCGCCAGCTCCGGGTGCAGGTCGACCCCGCCCGGCTGGCCACCTATGGCCTGTCCCTCAACGACGTCCAGAACGCGATCCGCAACGAGAACGTCAACATCCCGGGCGGCGAGGTGACGGCCGACCGCGCGACCTTCCTGCTCCGGGTCCCCGGGGAGTTCAAGTCCGCACGGGACATCGAGGAGGTCGCCATCAAGCGACGGGGCGACCGGCCGGTGTTCATCCGGGATGTCGCCCGGGTCATCGACGGCTACGCCGACCGCACGACCTACGCCCGGATGAACGGCGAGCCCTCGGTGTCGATCTCGATCACCAAGCGGTCCGGCGAGAACCTGCTGGAGATCGCCGACGCGGCCAAGGCCATCACCGCCTCGACGGCGAAGCGCTGGCCGGACGGGGTCGAGTACCGGATCCTCGGCGACCAGAGCAAGCACATCAAGCGCCAGGTCAACGAGCTGGAGAACAACATCCTGACCGCCCTCATCCTGGTCGTCGGGGTGCTCATCTTCGCCCTCGGGTTCCGGACCAGCCTGTTCGTCGGGATGGCCATCCCCCTGTCGATGCTCATGAGCTTCGCGGTGATCCAGCTCCTCGGCCTGACCCTGAACATGGTGGTGCTGTTCGCCCTCATCCTGGCGCTGGGGATGCTCGTCGACAACGGCATCGTCATCGTCGAGAACATCTACCGCCACATGGAGGAGGGCAAGGACATCGTCCGAGCCTCCATCGACGGGACCAACGAGGTCGCCGTGGCGGTGGCGGCCTCCACCGCCACCACCGTCGCCGCCTTCTTCCCGCTGGTGTTCTGGACCGGCATCATGGGCCAGTTCATGGGCTTCATGCCCAAGACGGTCATCGTGGTCCTGACCAGCAGCCTGTTCGTCGCCGTGGCGATCCTGCCGGTGGCCACCGCGCGACTGATGAAGCCCAAGGCCCCGGCCGGCACCGCCGCTGCGCCCGACGACGAGCTGTCGATCCCCGAGACCACCGGGTTGATGGCCATGTACCGGTCGTTGCTGGAGCTGTCGATCCGCCGCCGCTACCTGTCGGCCTTCCTCGGCCTGCTCAGCCTCGTGGGCACCTTCGTCGCCTATGGCGCCCTCAACCACGGCACCGAGTTCTTCCCCAACGTCGAGCCCAACCGGGCGACGATCTCGGTGCGGCTGCCCGACGGATCGGACCTCGAGGCCACCGACCAGGTCGTCCGCCACGTCGAGTCGGTCCTGGCCGGCGAGGCCAACGTCGATGTCTACGTCGCCGAGACCGGCGTCGCCGGCGGCGGCAGCCCGATGGCCGGCAGCCAGGCGGCGACCAACCAGGCGCGGATCACCGTCGACTTCCCGCCCCACCCCAACGACGCCGAGGAAGGAGACCCGCCGCGGGTGGAGAACACCTTCGTCACCATCGACCGCATCCGCCACGAGCTGGCGGCCATTCCGGGGGCCGAGATCGCCGTGGAGCAGGAACGCATGGGGCCCCCGGTGGGCAAGCCGATCAGCGTCGAGGTCTCCGGAGACGACTTCCACGCGGTGGGCGCCGCCGCCGCCGAGCTGCGTCGCCAGCTCGCCGAGATCGAAGGCGTGACCGACCTCAAGGACGACTACCGGGTCGGCCGCCCCGAGATGCGCCTGCGGATCGATCGCGGCAAGGCCCAGCGCATCGGCGCCAGCACCGCGGCCGTCGCCAACGACGTCCGCACCGCCATCGCCGGGGCCACGGTGAGCACGCTGCGCGACGGCACCGACGAGTACGACATCGTCGTCGAGCTGGACCCGCGGTACAAGGACAACCTCCAGCAGGTGTTGAGCCTGCGGGTGGCCGGACGGGAGGACACCAGCCCGCAGAGCTTCGCCGTGCCCCTGAGCACCGTCGCCAGCTACGAGCTGGTGGGCGGGGCCGGGGCCATCCACCACGTCGACCAGAAGCTGGTGGTGACCATCGAGGGCGACGTGGTGCCCGGGTACAACGAAAACGCCGTCCGCAGCGCCGTCGCCGAGCACCTCGAGCGGCTCAACGCCAGCCACGAGCTGGGCGAGGGGATCCGCCTGCGCCTGGGAGGGGCCAACGACGAGCAGCGCAACGCCCAGGAGTTTCTCGGCCGGGCCTTCATGATCGCCATCGCGCTCATCGCCCTGGTGCTGGTGGCCCAGTTCAACAGCTTCACCACCCCGTTCATCATCCTGTTCACGGTGGTGCTGAGCCTCATCGGGGTGCTGTGGGGGCTGATCGTCACCGGCACCCCCTTCGGCGTCATCATGACCGGCATCGGGGTGATCTCCCTGGCCGGGGTCGTCGTGAACAACGCCATCGTGCTCCTCGACTACATCGAGCAGCTCCGCGCCCGGGGGATGGACTCCCACGACGCCATCATCCGGGCCGGGATCGTCCGGGTGCGCCCGGTGCTGCTGACCGCGATCACCACGGTCCTGGGCCTGGTGCCCATGGCGGTGGGGCTCACCATCGACTTCGGCCGGGGCCGCATCCTGATGGGCGGAGGCAGCTCCGGGTTCTGGGGCCCGATGGCGGTCGCCGTGATCTTCGGTCTCAGCTTCGCGACGGTGCTGACGCTGGTGATGGTGCCCACCTTCTACAGCATCCGCGATGACCTGATCCGTCGGGTCGCGCGCTACTTCCCCGGCCACGACCGCCGGGCGGCGATGGAGGCCGCCAAGGTGCTGCTCGTCGGGCTGCTGCTGGCCGGCAGCGCCATCCCGGCGCGGGCCGCGCCGGTCACCCTCGAGGAGGCCTGGGCGGCGGCCGAAGCCGACAACATCGACCTGGCAGTGCTCAGCGAGCAGACCCGCCAGGCCGAGAGCTTCCGCGGGCAGGCCTGGGCCCTCATCCAGCCCAAGGTCCAGGCCCAGGGCAGCTACACCATCAACGAGTACGAGATCAGCTTCGACATGGCCGACAGCCTGCCGGAGGAGCTGTCGGCGTTCATCGACCCCGAGAGCCTCGGCGACCCCATCGTCATCCAGCAGAAGGAGTCGTGGTCGGGCAACGTCTCGGTGGTGCAGCCGCTGTTCAACGGCGAGGCCCTGCCGGCGCTCAAGGCGGCCTACGCCGGCGTCGACGCCGCCCGGCTGGACGAGGTGGCCAGCCGCCAGCGAGTGCGGGCCGGGGTGGCCCAGGCCTTCTACGGCCTGGCCGTGGCCCGAAGCGGCATGGAGCTGGCCGACGCCGCTGTCGCCACCGCCGAGCACCACCTCGAGCTGGCCGAGCGGCAGGTGGCCGCCGGCACCGCGCCCCCCCGGGCCCGGGTCCAGGCCCGGCTCTCGCTGAGCCAGGCCCACCGCGAGCAGGCCGCCGCCCGGGCCCGGCTCGTCGCCGCCGAGGAGGCCTTCGTCCGGGCCACCGGCCTGCCGCGGGACAGCGAACCGGTCCTGCCCGAGCGGCCCCTGCCGACGCCGGACAGCGTCGACCTCGCCGTCGTGCAGGCCACCCGCGAGCGCGCCGACGTGCGGGCGGCGGAGGCCCGGACCCGCATGGCCCGGCTGTCCCACACCGGCACCGCCCTGGGCTTCCTGCCGGAACTCGACGCCCGGTTCACCTGGAACTACACCGACAACACCGGGTTCTCCGACAAGAACACCATGTGGATGCTGGTGTTCTCGGCCAACTGGAACCTGTGGGACGGCGGGTTCCGGGCCTCGCAGCTCAAGCAGGAGGCCAGCAAGGTGCGCGTCGCCGAGCTGGTGGCCCGCCAGCAGGCCGACCGGGCCGAGGAGGAGGTCCGCACCGCCTGGGAGCAGCTCCAGCGGGCCGAGCGCGCCCTGGAGGCGGTCGCCCACGAGGTCGAGCTGGCCCGGGAGAACCTCGAGCTGGCCGAGCGGGGATTCCAGGCGGGGACGACGACCTGGCTGGAGGTCGAGGACGCCCGGCTCGGGCTCCAGCAGGCCGAGCTGGGGGTCCAGCGCGAGCGCATGAACCGCGACATGGCCGCCATCCAGCTTGCCGTGGCCACCGGCAGCCTGTGAGCCCTCGCGGCGGGAGGCGGGCCGGCCCCTCGAGGATGCCTCCCGGCGGTGACCGCCCGGTCACCTGCCGCGCGTCGACAAGCGGGCGGAGGTGACCGCCCGGTCACCTGCCGCGCGTCGACAAGCGGGCTCGCGACCGGTAGGTTGAGCGTCCAGGAGACGGCTCATGGGTATCGCCACCAAGCTCATCCGAGGTGCCGCCCGTCGCGCTGCGACCCGGGCCATGGACCGCATCGGCGGCAAGGTCGTGTCGCGGATCGCCGACACCTCCTCCGACGCTCCCAGCGCCTTCCACCAACCCAAGCGCGACCTGTACCGCCACCTCAAGGACGGGGGTCCGGTGGACACGGTGGAGGTCGGCGCCGGGGATCCGGCCCCCGCCGGTGATCCCTCCACCGACCGGCAGGGCCCCGACAACGGGCCATCGGATCCCGACGGCGGGGCGTGACCATGTCCCCGGCTGGACAGGACCCGGATGCCGGGCCGGCGTCGCCCCGGTTCGCGGTGTGGGTTCGGCGGAGCGACGAGGCGGGGGGCCCCTGCGCCATCCGCTTCGAGGTGTACGAGGGCAAGGGAGTGCTGCGGGTGGCGCGTCCGGGGGTGCTGATCGTGCCCCCGGCCCGCACCCACGGCTTCGAGGACCACCTCACCGCCGACCAGCTTCGAGAGAGCCAGTTCCTCCACATCCCCCGACCGGGGGCCCGGCGCACCGCCTGGAGCCTCGCCGGCGTCGACGATGACGGCCTCGCCCTGCTGGACAGCGACGTCTGGTATCCCCTCCGGCCCGTCGGGCCGGGCCGGACGCTGGCCCTCGACACCGGCATCGGCGGTGACGTGATCGCCCTGGGGGGCAGCGGGCCGGAGGCCTCCCCGTCCGCCGGCGCGGCCGGCAGCGGGACCGAGCCGGACGAGGACCCGGCGGACCCGGACTCGGCGCTGTCCCGGATC
>RFKJ01000702.1 GCA_003694325.1 Deltaproteobacteria bacterium | reverse complement strand
GGGCGATGGAGGCGCGCCGGGCGATGGCGGCTTCGGGGACGGCGGCTTCGGGGATGGCGGCTCGGCCGGTGACGGCGGTTCGTCGGGCTCGACGGCGACGATCTACGACCTGTCGGTGGGCGACCTGGTGATTTCGGAGGTGATGCAGAACCCGTCGGCGGTGGGGGACAGCGTCGGCGAGTGGTTCGAGATCACGAACCTTTCGGGGATGGACGTGGACCTGACGGACCTGGGGGTGTCGGACCGGGACGGGGAAGCGTTCCTGGTGGACGCCCCGGTGGTGCTGGCCGCCGGCGGCCGGGTGGTGTTCGGCAACAACGCCGACTCGGCCACCAACGGGGGGGTTCCGGTGGACTACGAGTACAGCGGGATGTCGCTGGGGAACAGCGCCGACGAGATCGTGCTGACGGCCGGGTCGACGGAGCTGGACGCCATCGAGTACGACGGGGGCGCGACGTGGCCGGACCCGACGGGTGCGTCGATGACGCTGTCGCCGTCGGCGCTGGACGCGACCAGCAACGACGATGGGAGCAACTGGTGCGAGGCGAGCAGCAGCTACGGGGACGGTGACCTCGGCACCCCTGGGGCGGCGAACGACTCGTGTTCGGTGGACAGTGGCAGCACCGGGGACACGGGCACCGCCGGCGATGGCGGGACCGTGGGTGACGGCGGCACGCCCGGCGACGGTGGGGCCATCGGTGACGGTGGCGCGCCTGGCGACGGTGGGGCCATCGGTGATGGCGGCGCGCCGGGCGATGGCGGCACGCCGGGCGATGGCGGCTCGGCCGGCGACGGCGGCTCCGACGGGGTGGTGTCGGTCACCGACCTGGCGGCCGGAGACCTCGTCATCACCGAGGTGATGCAGAACCCCGCTGCGGTCTCCGACAGCGCGGGAGAATACTTCGAGCTGTACAACGCCAGTGGTTCCACCGTGGACCTGGCGGGTCTCCAGGTCCGCAATGCCTCCAGCTCCGAGAACTTCTCGGTGGCCGACTCCGTGGAGGTCGCCGCGGGGGACTACGTGGTGTTCGGAGTGAACGGCGACCCGACGACCAACGGCGGGGTGACCGTGGACGTCGTGTACTCGTGGTCGGACTTCGTTCTCGGCAACGGTGCCGACAGCATCTACGTCGGCAACGGCTCGATCATCATCGACCGGATCGCCTATGACGGCGGGACCGACTGGCCCGATCCGACCGGCGCGGCCATGAGCCTGTCGCCGGCGGCGCTGGACGCGACCAGCAACGACGACGGAACCAACTGGTGCGAGGGGACCAGCGAGATCGTGGCGGACGGCGACAAGGGCACCCCGGGCGCGGCCAACGACTCGTGTTCGGTGGACAGTGGCAGCACCGGGGACACGGGCACCGCCGGCGATGGCGGGGCCATCGGTGATGGCGGCACGCCCGGCGACGGTGGGGCCATCGGTGACGGTGGCGCGCCCGGCGACGGTGGGGCCATCGGTGATGGCGGCGCGCCCGGTGACGGCGGGGCCCCGGGCGACACCGGCGCCTCGTCGACCCTGTCCGTCGGTGACCTCGCGTTCGGAGATCTGGTGATCAGCGAGGTGATGATGGCACCGGCGGCGGTCGCCGACTCCCTCGGGGAGTGGTTCGAGGTCGTCAGCACCTTGAGCGCCCCGGTCGACCTGGAGGGCCTGGTGGTGCAGGACGACAGCGGCACCGACTCCTTCACCGTGTCGGGGTCGCTGGTCGTCCCGGCCGGTGGCCGGGTGGTCTTCGGCATTGCGGGCGACCCCGGCGTCAACGGCGGGGTCGACGTGGACTACGACTACGACGGGATGACCCTCGACGACGATGCCGACCAGATCTCGCTGGTCAGCGGTGGGACCGTCATCGACTGGATCGGCTACGACACCTCCCTCGGGTTCCCGGTGGCGGCCGGGACGTCGATGTCGCTGGCCGAGACGGCCATGGACAGTGACAGCAACGACTTCTCGGGCAACTGGTGCAACAGCACGACGACCTACGGGGACGGTGACCAGGGCACGCCGGGCAGCACCAACGATGACTGCACGAGCAGCACCTCGACCCTCTCGGTGTCCGACCTCATCGCCGGCGACCTGGTGATCTCCGAGATCATGCAGAACCCCGACGCGGTGGGAGACTCGGCGGGGGAGTGGTTCGAGGTGACGAACCAGTCGGGCGCGGAGGTGGACCTGTGGGGCCTGCTGGTCACCGACGACGGCGCCGACAGCTTCACCGTCGAAGCCAGCCTCGTGGTGGCCGCCGGTGACTCGGTCGTGCTGGGCAACAACGCCGATACCACGACCAACGGCGGTGCGCCGGTCGACTACGAGTACAGTGGGATGACCCTGGGCAACGGCTCGGACAGCATCATCCTGTCGAACTCGGAGACCACCATCGACGCGGTGTTCTACGACGGAGGCAAGACCTTCCCCGATCCCAGCGGCGCATCCATGAGCCTGTCGGGTGATTCGCTCAACGCCACCGACAACGACGACGGGGCGAACTGGTGTGAGGCCGAGACGATCTTCGGCGACGGCGACTTCGGCACCCCGGGCGACCCCAACCCCACCTGCGCCGGGGCGAGCGGTGCCGACCTGGGCATGTCGGACCTCATGGCCGGCGACCTGGTGATCACGGAGGTCATGCAGGACCCGGCGGCGGTGGCGGACAGCGCCGGCGAGTGGTTCGAGATCTACAACGCCGCGGGTGCTTCGGTGGACCTGCTCGGCCTGCAGGTGAGCGACTCGGCAGGGTCGGAGACCTTCACCGTGGCGTCCTCCCTGGTGCTCGACGCGGGCGGCTACGCCGTCCTGGGGCGCAACGGAGACATCACCACCAACGGCGGGGTGACGGTCGACTACGTGTACCCGGGCGAGGACTTCACCCTGGGCAATGGCGCCGACACCATCATCCTCAGCGACGGCGTGTCGACGCTGGATGGCATCGCCTACGACGGCGGGGTCGACTGGCCGGATCCGAGCGGGGCGAGCATGACGCTGGATCCGACGGCCCTGGATGCGACGAGCAACGACGATGGGGGGAACTGGTGCACGGCCACGTCGGAGATCGCCGCCGGCGCCGACCTCGGCACCCCGGGAGCAGCCAATGATTCCTGCGGGTGAACCGGTCACCCGGCGCGCCGCGTGGTGGGTCGCCCTCGGCCTGTGGGCCTGGGCGGCCCCGGCGGCGGCCCTGGAGCTGCACCCGGCCATGAAGGCCGACCTCGGCGTGTCCTACTGGGATGAGGGTCTCAAGCTCTCGGCGACGCCGGGCCTGCAGTCGGACCCCCTGTGGGGCGATCCGGACAGCCTGCTGTTCGGCAGTACCTTCCTGCGGTTGGAGGTGCTGGCGGAGGCGACCCCGTCCTACGCCCGGCTCGGGCCGCAGATCGTGTTCTCCCCCATCGCCATCCTCGAGGTCTCGGCCCACTACCTCGGCAGCGCCTACTTCGGGACCTTCTCCAGCATCAAGGGCTTCGACGACCCGGGGGTCGTCTACACCGACGAGCTCCTCGACACCCGGCCGCGCGACGCCGGGCTGGGGACCCGCTGGGGAGGGGAGGCGACCCTCCAGGGCAAGGTCGGCCCCGTGGTCGTCGCGGCCTGGGGGGTCGTGCGTCGGTGGGACACCTTTCCGGGCGACGGCGTGGAAGGCAGCTACTTCTGGGAGCCGCAGGCCGAGCTGCTGCTGGCGATGCACGACTGGACCTGGACGGTGGATGGCGTGGTCCTCTACGAGCATGTCTTCGAGGCCCACGCCGGGCGGAAGCTGTACGTCGGCGGAGTCTTCGACCGGTCCACCTCGGTCGAATCCGGTGACACCTACATGCGAGCCGGCCTGCTGGGCAACCTCTCCCTCAACGAGTCCTGGGGTGTCTTGTTGACGGTGCAGCCCTACCTGGAGGATCGGGTGTACACCCGGCCGCTGCCGCCGTACGTGGCGGCCCGGGTCCGCTGGACCCTCGCCCCCCCCGGCGAGGGGTAGGCCGAGGCACCGGGACCGTTCAGTCGGCCAGCCGGGCTTCCGCGCCCACCACGACCAGCACCGTCCGCGCCGCGGCGCCGGCCTGGGCGAAGTCCTTGCCGGTCTCGGCCAGCAGCGCCTCCTGGGCGGTGGGGGACACCTGCGCCAGCACCTGTCGGATGTCCACCTGGGCCTGCTCGTAGTCGAACTGCGGGTCCTCGGTCATCGACGGGGGAAAGGAGGTGCGGAGGGTCTCGTCGATGATCGGGGCGTGGCGGGCGGCCGGGCCGGTCAAGGCGTCGACGATCTGCTGGGCGGTGGCGTCGGGACCCAGGGGCGATCCCCGGTAGTTCAGGGTCGCCGGTCCGGTGCGCAGGAACGAAGCGAGGGTCGCAACCGCGGCGGTGTCCTCGACATAGGACTGCTGCAGTCCATAGGCGACGAAGTCTTCGTAGAGGAAGTGCCGGTTGGCGGAGAGCTGGGTGGTCTCGGCCTCGATGGTCTCCTTGTCGCCGCTGACCATGTAGTGCAGGTACCACGGAAGGCGCGCGCTGGGGACCGCCCGGGAGTGGTAGGGCTGGGCCAGGTCCTCGGCGTAGTGGGCCGCCCACGCGGCAAACCGCAGGCCCCAGTAGTCGTGGTCGGTGGAGAAGGCGGCCTCGGACAGGCGCAGGAACAGGTCGATCCGCTCCGGCACCATGGCTTCATCGAGATCGGTGAGGGCCCGGGTGAGCAGGTTTTCGTGGTCGAACTGCATGTGGAAGGGGGCCTTGCTGCTCTCGCCCCGGGGCTTGCCGAAGGGCTGCGGGCCGTAGCCGTACTCGGTGTAGCCCCACAGCTCGTGGTCGAAGCCCCAGTCGGGTTCGTCGGTGAAGGTGGCGAACACCGCGCCGGCGGGCACCATCGAGCCCTCCCGGGTCACCTCGACGTCGGCGAGGAGCGGGCCGACGGCGTGCAGGTAGGGGCTGGCCGCTTCGGGCGCCACCGGAAACCCGTGGCGCTCGCCCCCGGGCAGCACCCGGAGGACCAGGGGGAGGTGCACCCCGGGGTGCAGGCGGCAGGCGCGGATCAGGTCGGCGCGGGTCGCGCCCTCCCGCGGCAGGACCTGGCGGTGGAACCGGTCGCTGCCCCGGGCGAGGAGCCAGGCGTAGTGGGCGTCGATCGCCTCCGACAGCGCGGCGCTGTCGGCAGCCAGGAGGCTGTCGACGCTCTCGACCACCACCGGGGTGTCGGCCCAGGTGATGCCTTCGTGTTCGAGCGCCCGGTGGGAGACGAGGTAGTGGTGGCCCCAGGCGTACGCCGGGTGGCTGGCGGCGACCATGGCGAGGAGGGAGAGCACGGCAACTCCGGGTTGGCCGGGGATCAATAGCGTGGCCCGGGCGCCGCGGCTGCCCGGGGACGGGCGACCGCCCGCCGACATCGGGGCGCTCGGCCGGCCCCCCCGTCGGCCTCGCCCCGCCCGGTTCGCCCGGCGGCGTGCCCCCGGCCCGTCGGTGGGCGCCCGCCGGAGACGCTCAGCGAAGCCGGCGCCAGGCCGCGACGAGGCGATCCCGCCAGGCGAACGCCGTCACCACGACCAGCAGCGGGGCGACGACGACGGTGGCTTCGCTGCCGATCCAGCCCAGCTCGAAGGGCCGGGTCGACAGCGGAAACAGCAGCAGGTACCCGGCGCCGGCGTGGCTCTGCAGCAGGTCGATCGCCAGGTGCAGCAGCATCCCCGACAGCAGGTTGCCGAACACGGCGCGCTGGGCTGCGGGGGGAAACAGCAGGGCCAGCATCAGCGACGTCAGGACCATGCCGGCGGGGATGTGGAACGGACCCCAGCCGTGCAGGAGGAGGGGGGGGACGAACGCCCCCCGGGCAGCCGCCAGCGTGAACAGCTCGGCGGGCAGCCGAGCCAGCAGGTCGGGCAGGAGGTTGCCGGCCACGAAGCTGGCCAGGTGCAGCGGAGCGTCGGGCCGCAGCGCCTGCTGGCCGCGCTTGCACAGCAGGGCGATGCAGCCATGGGTGATGAGATCAGCCACGTTCCACCAGCCTGCCGCCCTCGATCCGGAATGCCCACGGCAGGGTGGCCAGGGCGAGGAGCGCCCCCAGCACGCCCAGTCCCTGCTTGGCCCGACGCCAGTGGTGCACCTCGCACCAGGTGGCGTCGACGGCCGGGCCGTCGGCCCGGAACCGGCCGGTGGCGGTCACCGTCTGCCCGGGGCGCAGACCCTCGCAGCCTCCCCGCACGGCCACCGTCCGGCCGTACTTCTCGGCGACCCAGCCCGCGGGGTCGACCGCCTGGACCGTCCACATCATCAGCAGCACCTCGGCACCGTCGAAGGCCGGCGGGTCGCGCAGCGCGGCGCGGATGCCCACCGAGCGCGTCTCGGCGAACCGGGTGGCCTCCCAGCCCATCCAGCCCATGGCCAGGAGGCAGGCGACGATGACGGGGACGCGGACTCGATCCAGCACCATGCGTCGAGAGGGTAGCCGACGGGGGAGGGTCGCGGCGGATCGCCGCAGGGACGGCTATGAAACACCCGTCCCCCGCAGGAGGAGTCATGGCTGTGGACCTCGCCGACGTCCTCGGCATCCGTGCGCCCGTCGAATCGCCCTATCCCTGGCAGCGAGGGGAGGACGCCGCCTCCTGGCTTGCCGCGGTCCAGGAGGCAGGCCGGGCGCTGGGGGCCGGGCCGCTGGCCCAGGACCTGGCCGCGCTCGCGGCGCTGGAACTGGCCGATGGGCTGGTCGAGACCGTGGGGCGGGAGCGGATGCTGGGGGAGCTGCTCCGGACCCTGCACGAACCCGGGTGGATCTGCCAGGGCTTCAAGGGGACCTGCGCCGTGACCTGTGCCGAGGTGCACCTCGCCGAGCGCCAGCCGAAGCGCTACCTCTCGCTGGTGGCGGGGCTGCTGTCCCCGGCGGGCGAGGCGATCCTGCCGGGGGGAGAGGTCCTGCGGCGCGACGAGGAGCGGATGACCTGGGATCGGGCGGAGGGTGACCGGGGTCCGGTCAGCCGCCTGTTCCAGGCCGCGGCCATGGAAGCCGCCGAGCCCGACGAGGACTACGACAATCAGCAGGACGCGATGACCACCCCCGACGGCCGACCGATCCCCGGGGCGGGCATCGACCTGCACGCCTTCGACCGGCTCCTCGAGGCGCTCACCGGCCGACAGTGGGCGGTGCTGACCGACCGCCACGCCGCCCTGGTGGCGGCGCTGGGCCTGGATCCGTCGACGGTGGGCGACCTGGGACGAGATGCGCCGGCCATCATCGCCCGCAGCGTCGCCGCCGGGGAGGTCTGCTTCGCCACGCTGGACGCACCCGCGGGTGTCGCCCCCGATGATCCCGTCCTGGTCGACCTGCTGCAGCAGCCCCACATGGTTCGGGTCCACGGCTGTGACGGCACCTGGGTGTACTACGACGACCCGGTGGACCCCGCCCACCCCTGGCTGGTCCAGGGAGGCGGGGAACCCCTCGACCGCTACGGGCGCTGTCGGATGCCGGCCGGGGACTTCTTCGGCGCCCTCGTCGAGCTGTCCTACCTGCCGGACTTTCTCCAGCTTCCGGTGGCCGGATCGGTCAGCACCCCGGGTTGACCTCGCCGGGGCTGCCCAGGTCGCCGTCGCCGAACGACTCGGTGCCCAGGCACCAGTTGGCGGCGTCGTCGTTTTCGTCCGCGTCGGTGTGGGCCGGATCCAGGCTGGTGCTGGCTCCGACGTCCACCGGCCAGTCGCCCGGGCTCCAGGTCACCTCGTCGATGACCGTCCGGCCCGCCATGAGCTGCAACGCGCCCTCCTCCTCAATGGGAAGGATGAGGTCGGTGTCGGCGTAGTCCACGGGCACGCCACCGTTGCGGTCGAGGTCGGCGTAGGTCCCGAACACCACCCGGTCGTCGGCCTCCACCACCAGCGCCGATGAGACGGTGTGCCATCCCTCCAGGGTGTTGATGCGCAGGTCCTCCAGCAACACGGCCTCACCGGCGAGGTTCTCGACCTCGAACCAGGCGGCGTCGGGCGCGGCACCCGGCCAGGGCATCATCTCGGTGATCACGAGGTCCCCCGCCGAGAGGTCGGCCACCGTCAGGACGACGAACCCGGTGGCATCGCTGCCAGCGCAGTCCTGATCGATGTCATCGTCGGGGAGGTCGAAGGCATCGGGGCGGATGTCGGCGTCCAGGTCGTCGCAGTCGGCGCCGCCGTAGGCGTCGCTGTCCCAGCCGTCCCCATCGGCATCGTAGTCACTGTCGCCCAGGCAGTCGCTGTCCACGCCGTCGTACCAGGTCTCGGTCGCGCCGGGGTGGACGTCGGGATCCTCGTCGTCGCAGTCACTGCGGGTGTCGTACCCGTCGAGGTCGTGGTCCTCGGGGCAGGTGTTCTCGGCGCCGGGCGTGCCCCGGTCACCCGGCCCGTAGGTGTCGACGGCCACGCACCAGTTGGCGAGGTCGTCGTTGTCCGTGGCGTTGAGCATGTCGGGGCGTACCCCCAGTGACGCGCCCCACTCCAGCTCGAAGTCACCCTCGAACACCACCTCGTCGATGGTGCTGCTGCCGTCGGTCACCTGCAGCGCGCCGAACAGCTCCTCCAGGAACAGGGTGCTGCAGGTCGCGTCGACCTCGACACCGGTCCGGGTCGGGTCGTCGACGCCCCCGAACAGGAAGAACCCACCGGGTTCCACCACGGTGGCGGTGATCGCCTCGCAGCTCCCCCAGTCGTTGCGGAGCACCACGCCGTCGAACAGCACGGGATCGCTGGCGTCGACGTACACCTCGACCCACCAGCCATCGGGGTCGCCGGCCTCCGGCCAGCCCATCACCTCGGACAGCACGAGGTCCCCGGCGCCCAGGTCGCCAATCCCGAGGATCGGATCGCCGGTGGCGTCGGCACCGTCGCAGTCGGCGTCGATCCCGTCGCCCGGGATGTCGGTGGCGTCGGGCCGGACGTGGCGGTCGGTGTCGTCGCAGTCGGTGCCCCCGTAGTCCTCGCTGTCGAAGCCGTCGCCATCGGCGTCGTAGTCGCTGTCGCCGGCGCAGTCGGCGTCGACCCCGTCGTAGGGGCTGTCCGGGGCGCCGGGGTACACGGTGGGGTCGTCGTCGTCGCAGTCGACGTCCTCCGTCCAGCCGTCTCCGTCGTTGTCGTCGGGGCAGTCATCGTTGGCGGCGCCGGGGGTGCCTCGTTGCTCCCAGTGCCCGAAGGTGCTGGTGGCGACGCACCAGTTCGTGGAGAGATCGTTGTCGTCGACGTCGACGTGGGCCGGGTCGAGGTTGGTGCTGGCGCCCCAGTCGAAGCTCCAGGTCGCATCCATCGGCACCCGGTCGATCATGGAGCCGGCCGCCGAGATCGCCAGGGTCCAGGTCTCGTCCTCCCAGGCGAGCACGAAGTCCTCGCCCAGGGCGATGTCCACCGGCGCCCCCCCGGTGATCTCGGCGCGATCGGACCCCCCGATCACCACCCGCCCGTCCGCCTCCAGCACGTAGCTGTCGTCGATCCGGCGGCTGTCGGTGCCGGACACCACCAGGCCCTCGAGGTCCACGTCGACGCCCGAGGTGTTCGCCACCTCGATCCACTGGCCGCCCTCGAAGGCCATCTCGGTCCAGATCATGGCTTCGGAGATCACCAGCCCGCCCTCCGGCAGGTCGGCCAGCGACACCGCCCCGCCGTCGCCGCTTCCGCCGTCGCCGCTTCCGCCGTCGCCGCTTCCGCCGTCGCCGCTTC
>RFKJ01000701.1 GCA_003694325.1 Deltaproteobacteria bacterium | reverse complement strand
GTCATGGCTCCTCCAGGGTGGGTCGCCAGCCGGGCGGCCGGCACCCCCTTGGCAGGATGCGCCCGTCCCCATCTCCTGCACCGCCGACCGGCACCGCCGGCGGCCCGCACGCCCCGGGGCGGGTCGGGTCAGCCCGGGACCGGCAGACCCAGGGCCTCCAGCACGCAGCAGAGCATCTGCTCGGCGCTGGCCGGCTTGTGCACCCTGCCGGCGATCCGAGGCCCCAGGGCTTCGAACACGGCGTGCTCGGTACAGGCGGTGTGGGCCAGGACCCGGGGCGGCGACGACATGCGATCCAGCTCGTCGAGGAGCACCAGGCCGCCCAGGTGCTCCAGCGTCGAGGCGTAGCGGCGCGCCCGCGGCCCGAACACCTCCCGCGGGGCGTCCCCCAGCGGCAGGAACACGTCGGTGATCACCAGGTCCACCGCGTCTTCCTGGATCCGCTCGATGGCTTCCCGCACGCTGGTGACGACCTCCACCCGGGCGTCCAGCACGGTCTCCAGCATCCCGGTGAGCATGGTGGCGTGGGCCGCCTCGTCGTCGACGAACAGGATGTGGGGCCCGTCAATCACCGCCGGCGTCTCCCTCGACCCGCACCTCCCCGCCCTGGACCAGGGTCACCGACTGGTTGGGCAGCACGCCGTCGAACCGGTCGGTGGCCCCACCCGGCCAGGTCACCTCCACCGCGTCGATGGTGCAGGCATCGCCCAGGCCGAAGACCAGGGCGGTGTCGTTCTGGATGCCGAAGTGGCCGAAGCCACCGCTGACCTCGCGGGTCTGGGTCACCCCGCCGGCGGTGACCGCCACCCGGGCACCGATGCCGGCCTTGTTGGCCGCCGTCCCCTCGAGCCGGATCCGCACGCTGTTGCCCGGGCCGAGCTGGTTTTCGTAGAAGTGCAGCTCGTGGCTGTCCCAGGGGGTGCCGCTGCGGGCGGTCGACGAGCCGGTGATGACGTCGAGGTCTCCGTCGCGATCGAAGTCGGCGACCGCCATGCCCGCCGGCCAGGGGTGGGCGATGCCCATCTCCTCGGCCACCTCGGTGAATCGCCCGGGCTCCACCTGCCGGAACAGGAACAGGCGGGTGTCGGGGTAGTCGCTGCTGATCAGCAGGATGTCCTGCAGCATGTCGTTGTCGATGTCGACCATGGCGACGTACAGGTCGCCCGCGTTCCAGTCGGCCGACGGCCAGTCGCGGGCCAGCCCGTTGGTGTCGTTGCCCGGGCGGGTGAAGACGCCGCTGCCGTCGTTGATCAGCAGCTCGGTCGGGTCGGACCCGCGCCCGATGTGCCAGTGGACGATCTCGGCGGTGATCAGGTCGTTGTCGCCGTCGTTGTCGATGTCGCCGCAGGCGGTGGTGAACGAGTTGCCGTTGAGCCGTGCCGGCTGGTCGTCGAAGCCGGGGGTCCAGTACTCGGCGTAGGTCTCGCAGCCGGCCAGTCGGGGAGGACCGGGGTCGGGGTCGCAGGGCCCGTACACCTCGCAGTAGCAGGCGTAGAACTGGTCCTCGACGTAGCTGAGGTCGTCGTCCCCGGCGAAGCCGCTCTCCCGGCCGGTGTCGACGAAGGTCCCGTTGCCCTGGTTCATCCACTGCTGGTTCCAGGACCGCCCGTAGTTGCTGGCGAGCAGGTCGGGCATGGCATCGCCGTTGAGATCGCAGGCCGTCGCCCCGTAGGCCGGCCGCCGGGCGGTGCCCTCCAGCCAGGGATCCAGCGAGCTGCCGCTGCCGCGCTCCATCTCCAGCCCCGCCTGGCTGGTCCACTCCCCGAAGTCGCCCACGCCGTTGTTGACGTACAGCCGATCCTGCTCGGCGTAGATGGCGCCGTACTGCTCGTACCAGCCGGTCACCCACAGGTCCAGGTCCCCGTCGGCGTCCACGTCGGCAAAGCTCGCCCCGCTGGTGGAGTACCCCCCGGAGACCTGGAGGTGGTCGGTCCCGAAGCTGAAGTGCCCGGTGCCGTCGTTGATCATCAGCTCGCTGCGATCACCGAGGTCGGTCTCGGGGTGGTTGGCGTCGGTGAAGGCGCCGGCGAACACGTCGAGATCGCCGTCGTTGTCGACATCGCCCATCACGTGGACCTGGCTGGCGCGAAAGTCGCCCCCGCCGTCCTCGGTGCCGGGACGCAGTGCCCACAGACCGCTCTCCTCGGAGCGATCCACGAAGGTCCGGTGGCCGGAGCCGTCGTCCTCGTTCATCAGCAGCCAGTGGTAGCGGACACCGGCGGAGAGGTCGTCCCGGCTGTGGGGCGTCCCCTCGTTGACGATGAGGTCGGGGTAGCCGTCGCCGTTGAGGTCGGCGGTCGACATCTTGACGCCCCGCACGTCGGCCAGCCCCCAGGCCGTCGTCTCGTCGGAGAACGCCGCCCCGCCGGTCCAGGCGCTGCTGCTGTTGCAGATCACCGTCGGCCCGGTGTCCTGGCCGTCGCCGCTGCAGCCGGACAGGGCGACGAGCATGGCCGCAATCCACATGGGGTCCACCTCCTGCAGGCCGCAGCGTAGCGCGGTGACCCGGCGACCGCCGGATGCTGCGCGCCGCGGTCGCGCTCCCCGGGGCCGCAGCGTCCCCGGCCGCCACCGACCCGGCGCCGCTCAGCGCTTGCAGGGCAGGGCGTCGAGGCGCTGGTGCAGGTCCCAACCCGGGTCGTTGGCCGGGTCGTGGCAGCTCGTGCAGATGGCCTCCAGCACGCACTCGGGGCAACTCCTGCCCAGGCCGACGATGTTGGTGGCCGAGGGGGCCGCCACGTGGTCGCCGCCGGGGCCGTGGCAGGCCTCACACCCGACCCCCTCGTCGTCCCGGAACGCGTCGAGCGACGACGAGGCGCCGACCTCGCCAACGGAGACCCGGGTGGCGTGGCAGGCGACGCACTCGGCCCGGGCGCGCTGGTCCTCGTCGAGATCCGCCAGGGCCGAGGCGTGGGCGAACCGACTCCAGCCCTTGTACTCGGCCTTGTGGCAGCTCCGGCAGGCCTCGGCGCCGACGGTCGGCCCGGCGGGGAAGGCCAGCAGCGGGCGGGCCGCCGAGCCGTCCGCCAGGGCGTCGAGGCGGGCGCGCAGTGCGTCCTCGTCCATGCCCACCGCGGCGTAGTGGTCGAGGTGGGGCACCCCCTTTTCGGGCGAGAAGGCCACGCTGTGGTCGGCGTCGTGGCAGCCGGCGCAGGTCGCCTCCGGCGAGGTGGCGCCGGAGGGCGTCGTCGCCGGGTCACCGTCGTGGGGCCCGGCCGGCCCGTGACAGGCCTCGCACCCCACGTCGGCAAAGGGCGAGGCGTGGTCCCCGAGCGTGAAGCCCCCCTGCCCCTCGAAGGCCGGTGGACGGCCGACCGTGCCGCCGGTGAAGCCGGTGACGTGGCAGCCCACGCACTGGAGATCCTCGGCGCGCTGCCGGTTGTACAGGGTCAGGTAGGCCGCGGCGTGGTGGGTGAGCGCCCAGCTCGTCGCCTCGTCGCTGTGGCAGGCGGCGCAGGCGCGGGTGCCCTGGTAGCCCTGGAAGTCCCGGAACAGGTCCGGGGGGAGCACCTGCCCGTCGGGGCGGGTGCGCTCGACGGCGTTGCGGCGCAGAACGATGACCGGGGCCAGCCCGGGGGTGTAGGGCAACCAGGCCTCGGTGATGGTGACCACGGTGCTGCCGGCCGGCACCTCGTCGCCGCTGGTCGGGGTGGCGCCGGCGGGCGCCGGTTCGGCCAGGAACAGGCTCGGCGTGCTGCGAACCCCGGTCACCCGGGCAAACCGCCGATCGGTGTCGATGACGACGGGAAACTCGACGTCGAAGGCCGCCACGAACTCGTCGACCTGCGCTCGGGTCGCCCGGGAGCTGGCGACGCCGACCCAGGCCAGGTCGGGCTGCAGCGCCCCCAGGGTGTTCAGCTCGGGCATGGCGTGGCGGCAGTGGGGGCAGGTGGGGGAGAAGTAGAGGATGGCGGTCTGGCGGGTGATGTGCCGGGCGACGGAATCGGGCAGCGCCACCTGCACCGGGTCGATCCGGGCGAGTGCCTGCCCGGTGCCGGCGGCCACCGTGCCCGGCGACCACCCCCAGCGCTCCTGGACGGTCTGCTCGTCCCCGGCGGCGGAGGGTTCGCCCCCGGCGGCGGAGGGTTCGCCCCCGGCGGCGGAGGG
>RFKJ01000700.1 GCA_003694325.1 Deltaproteobacteria bacterium | reverse complement strand
GCCTGGCGTGGCCGGCCGTCGTCCAGGGTCTGTTTCACACGGTGGTGTTCTTCACCGACCGCCTGATCCTCGGCCGCTACGGCGCCGACGCCATCGCGTCGATGCAGGTGAGCGGCCCGATGCTGTGGTCGGTGTTCAGCGTGATCGGCGCCTTCGGGGCCGGGGTGGTGGCGGTGATCGGCCGGGCCGTCGGCGCCGGAGACCCGGAGCGAGCACGGCGGACGGTGGCCGCGGTGCTGGCCTGGGGACTCCTCAGCGGACTGGTCGTGGCGGCGCTCGGCGTCCCCGGGAGCGCCCGGCTCGCCGACCTGATGGCGGGCAGCGACCCCGGCAGCGACGCCGTCCGCGCGCTGGCGACGGCCTACATGCGGGTGCTCTTCCTGGCCGCCCCCTTCGACCTGCTGGGCGTGGCCGCCATGACCGCCCTGCAGGCCGGCGGCGACACGAAGAGCCCCATGCGGGTGAGCATCCTGGCGGGGGCGCTCAACCTGCTGCTGTCCTGGGTCCTGGTCTTCGGTCACTTCGGCCTGCCCGAGCTGGGGGTGGTCGGATCGGCGGTGGGTTCCCTGGCGTCCTTCGCCACCCATGCCCTGGTTCTGACCTGGGTGCTGCGTCGGCGCGACGGCGCGGTCTGCCTGCGCAGGCCGGCGCCCCCGCTGCTTCCGTCGATCGCGGCCGCCCTGCGCCCGGTGCTGCGCGTCAGCCGGGCGGCCTTCGGCGAGAAGCTCATCTTCCACACCGGCTTCCTGGTCTTCGCCGCGATCACCGCCCGCCTGGGCGAGGTCGCCATGGCGGCCAACCAGAGCCTCATCGCCATCGAGAGCCTGGGCTTCATCGCGGCGGGAGGCTTCGGCATCGCGTCGGGGGCGTTGGTGGCCCAGAAGCTCGGCGCCCGGCGCCCGGCGGACGCCGCCCGCACCGGCTGGGTCGCCGCGGGCCTGGGCTTCGGCAGTCTCTCGCTCGTCAGCCTGCTGTTCCTGCTGTTTCCCGAGCGCCTGGTGGCCCTGTTCACGTCCGAACCCGAGGTCGTGGCGCTGGGTGCCCGTTGCCTCCGCATCGCCGCCATCGCCCAGCCGCTCATGGCGCTGACCGACAGCCTGGCCGGCGCCCTGCGCGGTGCCGGCGACACGCGCAGCCCGATGCTCGTCGCGCTGGTCGGACCCGTCGTGGTCCGCATCGCGGCCTGCTGGATCCTGGCGGTGGAGCTGGACTTGGGGCTCATCGGGATCTGGCTGGGGACGACCATCGACTGGTTGGTGCGCAGCGTCGCGCTGGTGGTGATCTGGGGACGGGGACGGTGGCGGAGGATCTCGCTGGCCTAGGGCGACCTCGGCGGCGCCCCCTGTTCGGTTCGGCCACCCGGCGAGCGGGGGTCGGCAGGCGGCCCCGCATCTCCCATGCCTCCCCCTCCCCACCGCCCCGCCGACCGGATATCCGGCGCGCCCTGGCCGCCCGGCCCCCGGCGCCGGCCACGTCCTCTCCCCGCACACTCGCGATCACCCCGAGTTCCCCGTGTCCAACGATTTCATCTTCCAGATGGTGGCCGCCGGCATCACGCTCCCCAGCGGGCGCAAGCTGCTGGAGCCCACCTGGCTGTCCTTCTTCCCCGACGCCAAGATCGGGGTCATCGGCCACAACGGCGCCGGAAAGTCCACCCTGCTCAAGCTCATGGCCGGGCTCATCGAGCCCACCGAGGGCCAGGCCGGCCTGGTCAAGAAGGGCGCCACGGTCGGCTACCTGCCGCAGGAGCCGCAGCTCGACGAGGACAAGACGGTCCGCGAGAACATCGAGGAGGGGCTGGCCCACATCCGGCAGCTCCTGCAGGACTACGAAGCCATCAACGAGCAGTTCGCCGATCCCGACGCCGACTTCGACGCGCTGATCGAGAAGCAGGGCAAGCTCCAGGACCGCATCGACGCCGTCAACGCCTGGGAGCTGGACCGGATGGTGGACATCGCCATGGACGCCCTGCGGGTGCCGCCGGGGGACTGGCCGGTGACCCACCTGTCCGGTGGGGAGCGCCGCCGGGTGGCGCTGTGCCGGCTGCTGCTGGAGAAGCCCGACCTGCTGCTGCTCGACGAGCCGACCAACCACCTCGACGCCGAGAGCGTGGCCTGGCTGGAGCGGCACCTCGCCGAGTACCCCGGCTGCGTCATCGCCGTCACCCACGACCGCTACTTCCTCGACAACGTCGCCCAGTGGATCCTGGAGCTGGACCACGGCAAGGCCTACCCCTTCCAGGGCAACTACTCCGGCTGGCTGGAGCAGAAGCAGGAGCGCCTGCGCAAGGAGGCCAAGGCCGAGTCCAAGCGAGCGAAGACGCTGGCCCAGGAGCTGGCCTGGATCCGCCAGAACCCCAAGGCCCGCCAGGCCAAGCAGAAGGCCCGCATCACCGCCTACGACGAGCTGGTGGCCCAGGCCCGGGAGGCCCGGCGGGCGACCGGGGCGCGGATCCACATCCCCCTGACCCGGCGACTGGGCAACAAGGTGCTGGTCGCCCGGGGGCTGACCAAGGCCTACGACGACAAGCTGTTGTTCGAGGGGCTGGACTTCGAGCTGCCGCCCGGCGGCATCGTCGGGGTCATCGGCCCCAATGGCGCCGGCAAGACGACCCTGTTCCGAATGATCGTCGGCCAGGAGCAGCCCGATGCCGGCACCCTGGAGCTGGGAGAGACGGTGGATCTCGCCTACGTCGACCAGAGCCGCGATGCCCTCGACCCGAACAAGACGGTCTGGGAGCAGATCAGCGGGGGCCACGACCTGCTGCGCATCGGCGATGCCGAGGTGAACAGTCGGGCCTACGTCGCGGCCTTCAACTTCACCGGCAGCGACCAGCAGCAGAAGGTCGGCACCCTGTCGGGCGGGGAGCGCAACCGGGTGCACCTCGCCAACCTCCTCAAGGAGGGCGGCAACCTGCTGCTGCTGGACGAGCCGACCAACGATCTGGACGTGGACACCCTGCGCAACCTCGAGGAAGCCATCCTCGCCTTCCCCGGCTGCGCGGTGGTGATCAGCCACGACCGTTTCTTCCTCGACCGGATCGCCACCCACATCCTGGCGTTCGAGGGCGACAGCACGGTGGTGTGGTTCGAGGGCAACTACCAGGAGTACGAGAAGGACCGGAAGCGGCGGCTGGGGGTGGACGCCGACCAGCCCCACCGCATCAAGTACCGCAAGCTGGTCCACTGACGGCGCCGACCGCCTCCCCGCGTCGTCCTCGCCAGCGGTAGGCTCGGCCTCCCCCGCCGTCCCCGGAGCCCGCGCTGCCGCGCCCACGCCTGGCCCTCGCCGTCCTGCTGGTCGCCACCTGCGGCGGCTGGGCGGCGTGGTCTGCCGCCAGCATGGAGCATGCGCTGTTCCTGCTGTGGGACGACAGCTTCTACTACCTGGAGATCGCCCGCAACATCGCCGCCGGCCGGGGCTCGACCTTCGACGGGCTGCAGCCGACCAACGGCTACCACCCGTTGTGGATGGCGATCTGCGTCAAGCTGTTCGCGGCGGGAATCCCCGAGACATGGGCTCCGCGGGCGGTGCTGGGGCTGGGGCTGGGGCTGTGGGGCGCCGTGTTGTGGTCGGTGCTGCGCAAGGCCGGGCCCCTGGCCATGGTGGCCGGGGTGCTGCTCGGCACCCAGGCCTTCGTGCTCAAGGGCATCACCAACGGCATGGAGTCGGCGGTGGTCG
>RFKJ01000699.1 GCA_003694325.1 Deltaproteobacteria bacterium | reverse complement strand
GACCTTCTGGGCGAGGGCGGCGCTGACCAGGCGGGGGTAGAGCCGTCCGCTGCGGCCCACCCGGAACCCCGGGTGACGGCGGGTGATGTCGCGCAACACCGGGTGGTCGAGGGACAGCGCGGCCAGGGGCGGCCGGTCGAGGCCGACCAGCGCGGGCACCTCGTCGAGGAGGGCCGCCGCGCCGGGGCCCCAGGCTTCCGCTGCGAGGTGGTCGCCCCCGTGGGTGAGGCGGACCGTGGCGGGACCCTGCCGGGTGCGGGCGGCGTACCAGGCACCGTCGCCGTCCACCTGCATCCAGGTGGTGCCGCCCCACAGGCACATCAGCCGCAGGGTGAGCGGCAGGTCGAGGGGGGCGGACAGCGGCAGGCGGCGGTCCAGGGGGGGCTCCGGGTGCAGGTCCCGTCCTATCGCCGCCGGGTGCCAGACCGGTGCTCCTGCCGGCGGTCCCACCACAGCGACCCGGCGTAGGCGGCCAGCAGCGTGCCGGCCAGCACCCCGAGCAGGGGCGAGGCGAAGGTCGCGGCGGCCAGGAAGAGGAGCGCGCCGGCCCAGAACAGGACCCCGGGGCGCCCGGTGGCGCTCGCCGGGGCCCGGCCGGCGTCGATCACCAGGATCTGCCGACCGGCCGGGCCGGGGTGGGCGCTCCACCGCGGGCGCGAGCCGCGCGAGCGGCGGCAGTGGGTGGCGAGGGCGCCGCGGACCACGCCGCCGAGCTTGCCGCCGCCAACGCTGTGGCGGCCGCGACCGACGACGAAGCAGACGGCTCCGGCGTCCAGCTCCTCGGCCACCGCGGCGACGGCGTCGACGGCCTGGCGGGCCTGCCGGGCGCCCAGGTCGTGGAGGTCGACCACCGGCAGGCGTCCTTCGAGCCAGACGTGGCTCCGGGTGGTCCACGGCCGCCGGTCGGCCCAGGGCAGCCCGGCGGCGGCGCGCTCGACGGGGGCGAGCGCCGTCTTCAGGCGAGCGAGGTCGTCGGACATGGTCGGCCCGGGCCCGTCAGTCCAGGACCTCGACCTCGTCCCGCCGCGTGTCGCGCAGGAGGGCGGCCATCTGGTCCGCCCGGTCGGGGTCCTGGTCGACGTAGACCGTGCGGAGCTGGCTGAGCAGGTCGCGGGCCCGGCGGAACGCGCCCACCAGCTCGCCGGAGATGTCGGTGGGAGCCCGGACGACCATCATGATGTCGGCCAGGCTGCGCCCCTCGGCCCACCACCGGCCGAAGATGATCATGTCGGGGTCCCAGGTCACCTCCTGGCGGGTCACCTGCTCCGACGAGATCACGGCCTCGCTGTGGCGGATCCGGGTGACGTGCCGCCCCAGTCCGCGCAGGCTGCGCCCTTCGGACACGTACACCCCCTTGGGCAGGCGGTTGACCATCCCGCACAGGATCCCGAACAGCTCGGGCATGCTGACCTGGTCGAAGACCCCGGCCAGCACCAGCTCGGTGGTGAAGACCTCCTGGAAGGCGATCCGGCGGAGGATGTGGGCGCCGGCTCCCAGCACCCAGCCCGACGGGGTGATCTCGGCGGGATCGTCGCCCTCCTCGGGGCGGCGGATGTAGCCCCAGCGCTCCAGCCAGGACAGCTTGGCCTGCAGCTCGTCCCAGGTGCGCTCGGTGCGCTCCAGGGCCCGCACCTTCAGTCGGCGGAGCTGCTGGACGTCCTTCTTCAGCGACCGCGGCACCGGCTTGCCCTCCCGCCAGCCCCGGTCGGCGAGGCGCTGTTCGAGGGCGGCGGCCTTGCGTTGCTCGGCGGCGGCGCGGTGGGCGCGGTGGAAGGCCAGGAAGCTCATGTCGACGAGGGCCCGCAGGTGGTCCTCGTCGTGGCGCTCCAGCAGGTTGACCACGCTGTGCAGCGACAGGCTGAACCGGCTGCGGACCTCCTCGGTCTCTCCGCGCAGGTAGCGGGCCAGCGGCCGCTTGATCGTCGGCCAGTCGTCGATGTCGCAGCGGACGACGACGAGGCCTTCCCGATCCATGCCCCGGCGCCCGGCCCGGCCGGCCATCTGCATGAACTCGCGGGCCGGTAGGGGGATCATCTCCCGGCCGTTGTAGCGCTCCAGGCGGTCGAAGACCGCGCAGCGGGCGGGCATGTTGATGCCCAGGGCGAAGGTGCCGGTGCAGTACAGCACGTTGACGAGGTGCCGCTCGTACAGCTCCTCGACCAGGGCCTTGAGCGAGACGTGGAGGCCGGCGTGGTGGAAGGCGATGCCCATGCGGTACAGGTCGGCCACGCTGTCGTCGAGGGCCTGTGCGCCGGCCGGGGTGGCCCGCAGGGCGTCGATGGCGGCGTCGACGGCGGCGATGTCGTCGTCTTCGAGCAGGCTGTGGGTCACCCGGGCCACCCGGGTCGCCAGGCTGCGGGCCAGGGCTTCGGCGTCCTTGCGGGAGTTGACGAAGTACAGGTACGGCAGCCGGCTGGGGGCGAGCATGCCGAACACGTCGCCGTGGCGGGTCGGGTGACCCAGGCGCTCGCTGTGAAACCGGCCTCCGCCGCGTCCGCCGCCGCCTCCACGCCCCCGTCCGCGTCGGTCCCCGCGGTCGCCCCGTCGTCCGCCCCGACCCTGGCCCCGACCCCGGTCGCGTCCTCCGTCGCGCCCGTGCTTGGGCCGGGCACCGGCGCGGCCGCGGCGCGATGCCCGCCGGTGCCACTCCTCGTAGAAGCGGTCCATCTCGTCGGGCTCGAGCAACCCGCCCTCCCGGGTGGCCACCCGGAAGCTCAGCGGCACGGCGCGGCGGTACTCCTCGACCACCGTGACGTCGTGGCCGACCACGGTGCGCAGCCAGTCGGCGAACTCGTCGAGGTTGGAGAGGGTCGCGGACAACCCGACGATCTGGACGTCGCGTGGCAGGTAGATCAGCAGCTCCTCCCAGGTCGTGCCCCGCTCGGGGTCGTCGAGGAAGTGGATCTCGTCGACGATGACGGCGGCCAGCTCGGGCAGGGAGGCGCCCTGGAGGAGCTGGTTGCGGAGGATCTCGGTGGTCATGACCCGGCAGGGGGCGTCGGGGCGGATCACGAGGTCGCCGGTGACCAGCCCCACCCGGTCCTCGCCCAGCAGCTTGCAGTAGTCGCGGAACTTCTGGTTGCTCAGCGCCTTGATCGGGGCGGTGTAGACGACCTGGCGGCCGCGGCCGAGCACGTCTTCGACCATCCAGTCGGCGACCATGGTCTTGCCGGTGCCCGTGGGGGCACAGACCAGCACCGTCTCG
>RFKJ01000698.1 GCA_003694325.1 Deltaproteobacteria bacterium | reverse complement strand
GGTTCCGGTCGCTGCAGGGCTGACCCCTCGCCCGACCCCCCGAAGGTTCGCGGGCGAGGGGCACCGCGCCCCGCCCCGGGCGCGGGTCAGCGGAAGGCCACGCCGATGCCGGCCTTGAAGCAGATGTACTGGTTGACGCCCACGAATTGGGCGGGGACGCTCTCCAGCTTCGTGCCCCCGCTGACCTGGGGCCCGTTGGGCGAGACGACGTAGGTCCACGGCACCTCGATGATGCCGCTGACCCGCTCGGTGGCGTCGATGGCCAACCCCCCGCCGAGGGTCGGTCCGAAGCCGACGCCCCCGGTCGCCTCCGGGTACGTGGCGAACTCGCCCTCCGGCACGGTGTAGGCGTCGTAGAAGCGCAGGTTGAAGCCGACGAGCCCATAGGGCTTGAACGGCCCCTTGGCCAGGGGGTAGAGGCGCACCCGGGGCTCGACGACCCCGAGGACGGCCGAGACCGGGTCCCAGACCTGTTCCGGGTCCCCGGCTCCGTCGAGGAGGGTGTCGGTGCCGTCGGAGGGGTTGCACCCGGCGCACCAGACCTCCGAGCCGGTGGTCAGCTCCTTGTGGCCGAACTGGACGCTGCCGAGGACCCCGATGTCCAGCCACCAGGTGAGCTGGTACCCCAGGACGACGGCTCCGGTGGCCCCGCGCCCGTTCAGGAAGGTCTCGTAGCGGTAGACGTCGCGCTCGGTGTAGCCGCCGCCCGCCTCGTCGTAGAGGGCCACCCGGACGTCGTAGCGCCGGTCGAGGTCTCCCATCACCGCGCCGCCATGGACCTCCAGGAACACCGCCGGGGTGCGGATGCGGGCCTCGTCCAGCCAGTCCTCGAGCGGCAGCCCGCTGCGCTCGAAGTCCTGCTGCACGTACAGCGGAAGCCGGTAGTCCGACAGGGGACGGTCCTCCTCCACCGGGACCTCGCGCACCGCCGGGCGATCCGCCGGGGAGTCGGCGTTGATGGGGGCGTAGCTCTCCTCGACGACACCGGGGCTGACGGTGGTGACGGTGGGGGGCGGCCCCTCGTCGGGGGCGAGGTTTTCGGCGATCCGCAGCAGGAACTCGCCGGCGGCCGCCCGGGACACCCGGTCCTCGTAGATGTAGGCCGGGCCGTCCTGGCCGCGCTGCCACACCTGCACCGTGATGCGGATGCGGCTGCCCTCGTCCTCGACCCGGCCCACCAGGATCACCGGGGCATCCACCCGGGCCCAGAGGTTGGCGGGGCAGGCCGGCTCGTCGGCGCAGGTGTCGGCCGCGGTGCCCACCCGGGAAGTCAACTCCTCGTCGGCCAGCACGGTCAGCCCCGCGTCCTGCAGGGCCATCACCATGAGGTTGCCCAGGTCCTCGGCGAGGGCGAACTCGTCGAAGGAGGCTGGGGTGAAGTCGGTGACCACCACGTCGGCGGCCGCCGCCGGTGCGGCCCACGCCAGGCCGCCGATGCACGCCAGCAGCGGCGGCAGGCGCCGGATGGTGCGCCGGATGGTGCGCCGGATGGGGGGTCGGGGTCGGGGCATCGGCGTGGTGGACCTCCCTGCTCGGGCCCGGCGCCGGTCGGGGGCGTCGCCGGGCCACCACGGACCGGCCGTGGATAGCACGCGCGGCGTTGCCCTGTCCCGGGTCCGGGGGGGAGGCTGCCGGAGGGCTCCGACGGCGTTGACAGCTCCCCGCCGGGTTCATAGAAGGCTCGCCGTGCCGAGATAGCTCAGTTGGTAGAGCAGCTGATTCGTAATCAGCAGGTCGTCGGTTCAAGTCCGATTCTCGGCTCCATCCCCTCCCACACGGCGCGCTCCTCGGGGCGCGCCGTTTTCGTCAACCCCCAAGGCGTCCGGCGGCTCGGCCTGGATGTGTTGTTGCGCCCCGGAACCGGGATAGGCACGGGGATTCCACGAAACGAGTCTCCAGGGGGAGACGGCAGGCCTCGCTCGAAGTCCGCGGGTTGGTCAGATTCTGTCTCGCCCAGGGTGGCTGTTCCGCTATACAGGAACGGGCATCCTCTTCATCTTCCTTCTGGAGCCTCGTCATTCAGATGCCGCAGCTCTTCGACTGCCTCGGGCCTGCCCATCGCCCGCCAGCCCTCCAGTCCGCTGTCCGCGCCCTGGCGCAGAATGATGTGATCGAGCGTGGAGCGGTCTATACGCGCCGCGAAGTCGTGGACCTGATCCTGGACCTTACGGGCTATTCCTCCGATCGGCCCCTACATCGAATGCGGCTGCTCGAGCCTTGCTTCGGTGGTGGGGACTTTCTCCTGCCCGCCGTCGAACGTCTCTTGCGAGCCTACCTTGCCGCCGGTGGAACCCTGGATGATGCTGTCACCGATCTTCGCGATGCTCTCTGCGCCGTGGAACTGCACGAGGCCAGTTTTCGCGCCACGACAGCTGATGTCGTTGCATATCTCATGGAGACCGGCCTCTCGGAAGATTCCGCCCGGCGCCTTGTCGACGAGTGGCTGATTTGCGACGACTTCCTGCTCACAGCCCTGCCTGAGGGGTTCGACGTCATTGTGGGCAACCCGCCATACGTTCGCCAGGAGCGGATTCCCGACGAACTTCTCAGCGAGTATAGGCGTCGCTATCGGACGATTTTTGACCGGGCGGACCTCTATGTTCCATTCTATGAGCGGTGCCTGGACCTACTCGCCCCACAAGGGCGACTGGGGTTCATCTGCGCCAACCGGTGGCTGAAGAACAGGTACGGGGCACGACTGCGGGCGAAAGTCGCGGAGAGGTTCCACCTTCTCTTCTTCGTCGACATGGTCGACACGGCTGCCTTTCACTCGGAGGTCATTGCCTACCCCGCGATCACTGTAATCGAGCGTCCCCGAAGGCCATCCCGGTCCGTTGTCACCAGGATGGCTTCGCGTCCCGAGGTTGGTGCTGATTCGCTCCGGACGCTCGCGGAAGCCATGCTCAACGGTGATCCTCGTTCGGACGACCGCATCCAGGAAGTGTCGGGGGTTGCCTCCGGTCGAGATCCATGGCTGCTGGAGGCGCCTGACCAACTGCGCCTCATCAGAGACCTCGAATCAAGGTTCCCGCTCATGGAGGAGGTGGGATGCAGAGTCGGCATCGGGGTGGCAACCGGAGCTGATCGCGTCTACATCGGTCCCTATGATGCTCTGCCGGTTGAGGATGAGCGAAAACTGCCCCTGGTGATGGCGGCTGACCTCAAGGCAGGTGAAATCGCCTGGAGCGGCAACGGTGTCGTGAACCCCTTCGAGGAGGACGGTCGGCTGGCGAAACTTGAAGCGTTTCCCAGGTTTGCTACATATATCCGAGACAACCGGGACGTGATCAGCAAGCGGCACGTTGCGCGGAAGAACCGCCGAGCCTGGTATCGCACCATCGACCGGATCTATGCGTCTCTGACGGGAACCCCGAAGCTCCTCATCCCGGACATCAAGGGTACAGCGACCGTTGCCTTCGACGAGGGCCACTTCTATCCGCACCATAGCCTCTACTTCGTGACGTCAGAGACCTGGGATCTTCATGCTCTCCAGGCGGTATTGCGCTCATCGGTCGCAGTTCTCTTCATCGCGACCTATTGCGCTCGAATGGCTGGTGGTTTCCTGCGCTTCCAGGCGCAGTATCTACGGCGGATCCGCTTGCCTCACTGGCGCGAAATTCCCGAGGACCTTCGGGAGCGACTCATCAAGCTTGGTGCGGAACCGGATCTGCGCGTCATCGATGCCGCGGTCGCAGATGTGTATGGGTTATCGCGCGAAGAAGCTGCCGTGGTGGCTCGTATCGCCGAGGATGTCCAGGTTCGGCCTAAGGGGTGAGGCGCATGACGTCACTCCTTCCTGCAGACTTTGACCTCCAGGTCGCCCGAGCCGTAATGGGGTTCTGGGCTACGCGGAGGG
>RFKJ01000697.1 GCA_003694325.1 Deltaproteobacteria bacterium | reverse complement strand
GGGGGGCCCCGCCGGCCCCTCGGCGTCCGGTTCGGCCCACGCCCTGCTCCTCGACGCCGAGGATCTTCGCTCCTCCTGGCAGCCGGACCTCGCGGTCGCGGTGCCCGAGCTGCCCCCGGCGACCGACTGTCCCGACGCCGACGGTGACGGCTTCCCTTCGGCCCTGGCCTGTCCGGCGCTGCCCCCCGACCGGGCCGATTGCGACGACGACGACCCCGCCGTGACACCGGCCACCGAGCGGTGGGTGCGGCCGGGGCCCTTCCTGATGGGCAGCGCCTCGTCCCACGCCGGCCAGGACGAACAGCCGGTCCACGTCGTGACGCTCTCCGGCTACTGCCTCGACCGGAGCGAGGTCACGGTGGCCGCCTGGGCCGCGTGGATGCGCGCCGCCGGCCGTACCCCGCAGGGCCCCGACGTCCGCAGCATCACCGACACCCTGGAGCCGGAGGCGGGCCGCGAGCGGATGCCCGCCGAGGGGGTGACCTGGCAGGAGGCCCGGGACTTCTGCGCGGCCATGGGCAAGGCGCTGCCGACCGAGGCCCAGTGGGAGAAGGCCGCCCGAGGGGGCTGCGATCTGGGCCAGGACCCCGCCGCCTGTGACCCCGACGACCTGCGGCCGTACCCCTGGGGAGGGGCGCGCCCGACCTGCGCCCTGGCCAACCACCAGGACACCTCCAGCGGCATGCCCCGGCTGTGCGTCTCCGACACCTTGCCCGTCGACACCCTCCCCGCCGGGGCCGGCCCCTACGGCCACCTGCACCTCGCCGGCAACGTGTGGGAGTACGTCGCCGACGTGTACCACCCCCAGGTCTACACCCAGGCGCCGCGCACCGACCCGGGAGGCCCGGTGGACGGGAGCTTCCACGTCATGCGCGGCGGGAGCTGGAACACCTTCTCGACCAACATGCGGGCAGCCAACCGGTTCCACGACCTGGTCATGGGATCGGCCAGCGGGATCCGCTGTGCCCGCCCGACGGTGGCACCGACCCCCGACACGGTGGCCCCCCTGGCGATGGCCACCCTGCGAGGCACCGTCTCCATCGACAACGGCAGCCTGTCGGGTCGCGCGCTGTACGTGACCGCCTTCGACGCCGCCGACGTCGACCCGCGGACCGGCGGCATGGCCTTCGGCCGCTCTCCCATGGCCGAGACCCGGCTGGTGCCCGGCGGAGGCCGGAGCCAGGACTTCGAACTCCAGGTACCCCAGGGACGCAGCTACTTCGTCACGGCCGCGCTCGACGCCGGCACCGGGGCCCGGAAGGACGACTACGTCTCGGCCAGCGGAAGCGGTGGCTTCGGAGAGGCGGAGGGCAACCCCATCACCGCCGACGGCGCCGTCGACGGGATCCGGATCCGGCTCAGGCCGCCGCCCCAGGGCCTGGGGCCGGCCGGCCCACCCCCCGGTCCAGCGGGCGCCGCAGGGCCGCCGGACGGCGCCTCCTCCGGCGGTCGCCCGGGGGCGCCGCGATGACGCGGACCCGGCGGCTGGTGTTCGCCCTGGTGCCGGTGGCGCTGTTGCTGGTCCTCGGCGAAGCGGCAGCACGCCTCCTCGGCGCCGAGGAGTGCGCCCCCATCGTGCCCCAGGCTACCGGGTGGGAGACCATGGTCGGCGACCCGCGCTACCTCTGGAAGCTGGAGCCGGGGCGGACCTTCGTCTCTCCGGCCGGGACCACCCGGATCAACGACGTCGGGCTCCGCACCCGGCTGCTGCCCACCGACCCCAAGGGACCCGACGAGATCCGGGTCATGGTGACCGGCGACTCCAGCGTCTTCGGGTGGGGCCAGCCCGACGGCATGACCTACGCCGAGCAGCTCGAGGCGGAGCTGCAACGCAACTTCCGGGGCCACGTCTTTCACGTCGTCAACCTCGGGGTCCCCGGGTACTCCACCGTCCAGACGCTGCGGCTGCTCGAAGACCTGGGCTGGCGCTACCAACCCGACCTGCTGGTGGTCCACAACATCTTCTCGGACTGCAACATCGACGCCTTCCAGGACGAGGACGCGCTGGCCCTGGCCGACCCCGACGGCACGCCGCTGCGCCGGCTGCTGCACCGCAGCCGGCTGTACTGCGCGGCGTGGATGCCGTGGGCCCGGTTCCAGGCCACCCTCAACCAGCAGCCCAACCGGGTGTTGATGCCCGGGATGCCGACCGGCCCCAACGCCGCTGCCACGCTGGAGAAGATCGACACCGTCATCGACCTGTCCCGGGTTCCGCTGGACGACTACCTCGACAACCTCGACCAGATGCGGGTGGAGGCCGATGCCCACGGCGCCCGGATGGTCGTGGCCCCCCTGGCCCAGGAGTGGGACGTCGGGGTGTGGACCATGCCCATGGACCCGCCCCGACCCGACCAGGTGCTGCCCTGGCACCCCTACCGCCAGGCCCTGGCGCGGTGGGCCGACGCCCGCGGCATCGACCGGGTCGACCTCCCGGCCGCCTTCGCGGCGGCCGAGGGTGACCCCCGGGGATTCTTCACCGACCAGATGCACCCCAGCGTGCGCGGCGCCCAGATCATGGCCTGGGCGGTCGTCGACCACCTCCGCGCCCACCCCG
>RFKJ01000696.1 GCA_003694325.1 Deltaproteobacteria bacterium | reverse complement strand
TCGAGACGGCGAACAGGGCGGCGGCCGCCGAGTGTTGCATCGAGGTCTCGGGCAGGCGGTGTCGGACCTCGACCAGGCCGGACGTCGCCAGCACGCAGAGCAGGCCCATCCAGGCGAGGGGTTGCAGCGCGCTGGTCCACAGGGCGAACCAGGCCACCACGCAAGCGCCCCCGGCCCCCCACAACCGGACGGCGGTGCGCCGGTCCCCGCGCCGCCAGGGGCCGAGCCCCACCAGCAGCCCGGCGGCCAGGGCGAGGAGGATCCGGCCGGTGCGCACCAGCCCCGCGTCGGAGAGCCGCAGTCGCCGGCGACGGAGACGGGACGGCCGCCCGGGCCGGGCGAGCGGGTTGGCCGCCCGCACCCGGGGGCGGGTGGCGATGGCCTCGTCGGACGGGTCGGCCGCCAGGTCCTGGCCGCAGGCCAGGCAGACCACGAGGCCCGGGATGTTGTCCTCGCCACAGCGTCGACAGCGCACCGGCTACTTCTTGCCCAGGACGGCCCGCAGGGCGGATGCCAGCCCCCGCCGCCGTCGCTGGTAGTACTCGGGCGTGTGTTCCCGGTGCTCGACGCGACCCCCGATGGCGGCGACGAGCAGCCGCTCCAGCTCCTCGCACCCCTCGCCGGGCACGCCGCTGATCTCGAAGCGGACCCGGCCGTCCGGCCCGATCTCCAGCGCGATCTCGGCATCGTCGAAGTCCGGCCCCAGGATGGGTGCGCGGTCGCTCATGGTCTGCTCCAACGCCGCAGGGCTGCCCGCAGCCGGGCCCACGGCCCGCGCCGATCGAGGTCCTCGAGGGCCAGGCGGGCCGGCTCCAGGCGGGGTTCGAGTTGCAGGGCCCGCTCCAGGTGATGCCGGGCCTGGGCCAGGTCTCCCTGGCGTTCGTGGTAGACGCCCAGTCGCAAGGCGACCAGGGGGTTGTCGGGATCGGCGCGATCGGCCCTCGTGAGCCACGTCCGGGCGGCGCCGAGGTCACCATGGTCCAGGGCCACCTCGGCGCAGCGGCGAGCGGTGTCGGGGCCGGGATCCCGCTCGTGGGCCTTGTCCAGGTTGACGCGGGCGATCCTGCCGTTGCCCGCGCTGTAGACGACCGCGGCCCGGGCCAGCCAGACGTCGGCCCGGTCGGCACCATCGCGCATCGCACGGTCGCTCCACTGCCGGGCCTCGTCGAGCGCTCCTCGACGCGATGCCGCCAGCGCCCGGAGCGCCAGCAGCCCCGGCACCTCCCCCACCACTCGGGCCGCCTGCTCCATCCAGGTCGCGGCCTCCTCGGGCTGGCCCATGTCCAGCAGCACCTGCACCTGGCCCAGCCACGCGTCGACGTGGAACCGGTCCTCCTCCAGCGCCCGCCCGTACAACCGCAACGCGGCCTGGAAGGCGCCGCAGGCCTGGGCCTTGCGCGCCTGCGCCACGAAGGCCGGGGCGTCGGCGACCGGCGCGCCGGCCCCCCGCTCGTCATCTCGCGGTGGCGGCTGCCCGGCGATGTGCTCGAAGCGTCCCATGTCCTGCTCAGCTCCGCTTGCGCCGGATCCGGACCCGCACGGTCCCGTCCGCAGCGCGCTCCTCCTCGGCCGCGGCGAACCCGTGCAGGCGCAGCTCGTGCATCACGCGGTGGTAGGCCACCTGCTGCTGCAACAGGCTGAGGAAGCGGCTGGCCCGGTCGGTCACCTCGGCCCGCGACAGGCCGTGGGCGTGGGCGCGCACCGTCACCTTGCCGCGGATGTCGCGGGTCACCACCAGGTCCACCACTCCGTCGGTGAAGTGCAGCTCGCAGCGCTCGGCCACCGCCTCGGCCAGCGCCGCCTCGGTGGCCGGGCTCACCTCGACGACCTCGGCGGCAGCCTTCGCCTCGGCCAGCTCCGCGGCGCGCACGGCGTCGATCCGCTCCTCCTCCTCTGCCTCGGCCACGGCCCGGGCGGCCCGCATCCCCAGCGACGCCGCTGCCGCCGCCGCCATGCCGGCGAACAGCTTGCTGCTCACGGTGACCGCCCCGACGGCGGCGACGGTGGCGACGACACTCATGGACCTCCTCCCGTCACCCGGCCAGCCGGGTTCGTCCCCGGGCCCAGGCCCGGAGCTGCTCGATGGCCTCTGCCCGGGTCCGCGACAGCGGGGGGCTGGCCGACAGCGCGACCGCGAGCTGGCGGCTGGTCAGTTCCACCCCCTCGGCCAGCGCATCGAAGGCCCCCTCGACCACCGCCGCGGCGATCTCGGCGCCGCTGTAGCCCTCCGACAGCTCCACGAGGCGGTCGAGGTCGACCCGCGACAACAGCCCCGGATCGTCGGCCGCCACGCTCCGGGCATCCAGGTGGACCTGCCAGATCTGCCGCCGCTGGGCCGCGTCGGGCAGATCGACGAAGAAGATCTCGTCGAAGCGACCCTTGCGCATGAACTCCGGCGGCAGGCCGTGGACCTCGTTGGCGGTGGCCAGGACGAACACCGGGCTGTCCTTCTCCTGCATCCAGGTCAACAGGGTCCCGAACATCCGCATGATCGTGCCGCCATCGGTGCCGGCGTCCAGGCCCGAGAACGCCTTCTCGATCTCGTCCACCCACAGCACGCAGGGGGCGATGCGCTCGGCGAGGTTCAGGGCGGCCCGCAGGTTGCGCTCGCTGGCCCCGACCAGCCCCTCCATGAGCGCCCCCACGTCCATGCGCAGCAGGGGCTGGTGCCAGTCGCCGGCGACCGCCTTGGCGACCAGCGACTTGCCACAGCCCTGGACCCCGACCAGCAACACGCCGCGCGGCCACGGCAGCCCGACCCTCCGCGCCGCGTCCGAGAAACCCAGCGACCGCTGACGCAGCCAGCGCTTCAGCCCGTCGAGCCCGCCGACATCGGCCAGTCGCACCGGGGCGACGAATTCCAGG
>RFKJ01000695.1 GCA_003694325.1 Deltaproteobacteria bacterium | reverse complement strand
GGGGGTGGGGGGGGGGTGTTGTTTCAGTTTGGTGCGCGTTGATGTGTTGAAAGGGGTCAGGTTGCGCTGTCATGATGCGCGACCCGAGCAGGTGCGGGGGAGGCGGGCCGCCCTCCTCGCCCGCCGGACGGCGAGCCCCTTTCTGGACCCCTCCGCCGCCCGCCAGCACCCGCCGGCGCCGTCCCCCGGTGGTGGTGGCGCTCGCCGAATCCACGGGGTGAGGCGGCCGGCGAGCCGGGTAGACAAGGGAACACCTCTCGCCGCGAGCCTGCCCATGCCCGTCGACGTCCAGACCGAGACCGTGATCGCCTGCCCCCGCGACCGGGTCGCCGCCTACGCCTGCGACCCGGACAACGCCCCGGCCTGGTACGCCAACATCGACACCGTGGAGTGGCGGACGGAGCCGCCGCTGGCGCTCGGCAGCCGGGTGGCCTTC
This sequence comes from Deltaproteobacteria bacterium, assembly GCA_003694325.1. Classification (GTDB taxonomy): domain Bacteria; phylum Myxococcota_A; class UBA796; order UBA796; family UBA2385; genus J125. The sequence continues at coordinate 10,951 of RFKJ01000695.1, read as the reverse complement.
GTTGCGCGCTTCCTCGGCCGCCGCCTGGCCTACACCTACGAGATCGTCGAGTACGAGCCCGGCCGGAGGCTGGTGATGCGCACCGCCGAGGGTCCCTTCCCCATGGAGACCACCTACGTCTTCGAGGATGCGCCCGGCGGGACCCGCATGCAGCTCCGCAACCGCGGCGAGCCCGCGGGTTTCTCCAAGCTCGTGGCGCCGATGATGGCGGCGGCCATGCGCCGGGCCAACGAAACGGACCTCGCCGCCATCAAGCAGATCCTGGAGGGTGGTCAGGGCAGTGGGTAGGCGCGGGCTGGCGCCTGCTCACCCGCGGCGGTCGTGGTTCCCGCCAGGTCCCCGTCGGGCCGCTCCTCCCGGCCGCTCCTCCCAGCCGCTTCTCACTCCCCGCACTCCCACGGCCGCACCACCGCGTCCGGCGCCAGCGCTCCCATGCCCTCAACCGCCCCACCGATGCGGGCGCCCCGTTCGCACAGCGCCGGCGTCCAGGCGTCCCGGTCGGCGGCGTCCAGGACGACGAGCAGGTGGCGATCGCCGCGGTCCAGCACCTCACCCGGCAGCTCGCGTCCGGGCAGCGGCAGGTCCTGCCATCGGCCGCGCTCCGCCGACACGACCACCGCCAGCGTGTCGCTCCCCAGGGGATGCCCCCGCAGGTGCAGGTCGAGGAGCAGCGCGGCGGGCTCGGCGGCGGGTGTCCCGGACAGCCAGGCGCCGTCGACCTGGACGGGTCCGGGCAGGGCGTCGAGCCTGTCGGCGAGCTGCCGCTCCAGGCCCAGCGTGCCCGGCCGGTGGGGGTGGCCGGGCTGTGGCAGCCACGAGGGCGGCGGTCGGAGGAGGGCGAGGGCGAGCGCGCCCCGGGCCCCGGGCAGGGCGGCGAGGCCGACGAGGGCCGGCGCGGACAGAAGCCGGAGGTGGTGGTCGCGGAGGTAGCCGAGGTGCACACCGAGCAGCAGCATCAGGCCAGCGCTCGCGATGCTCGCCAGCGCGAGCTTTCGCGTCTCGTGGCGCACCAGGCCGACGGCCGCCCCGAGCAGGATCGCGATGGAGCCGGCCCCGCCCTGGGCCAACCAGGCGGCGGGGGCCGCCAGCGGATCGCCCTCGGCTTCGGGCATGGGGCCGGACAGGGCGGCGAGCACCCGCGGCGCGAGCATCGCACCCGCCAGCGCCAGCGCGCCGAGCGACGCGCGTCGAAGCGGCAACAACAGCAGCAACGGGGCGGCGGCGAGGGCGAAGGGGTGGTTGAGGACCGCCATCGCCCAGGCGCCGGCCGCCAGCCACGGTCCCCAGGCACGGTCGCGGCCGGCGACGCCGAGCGTCGTCGCCGCCAGCCAGGTGGCGGCGAGGTAGCCCTCGGCCCCGGACAGGGTGGTGTCCAGCAGCCCGCGGTCCAGCGCCAGCAGCGCGCCGACGGCGATGGCCGCCCCCCATGCCCGCGGGCGCAGCACCCGGACGGCCAGGAATCCCAGCGGGGCCGTCAGCGCCTGCAGGGCAGCGATGAAGCCCAGCGCCGACGTCAGCGACCCGGAGCGCAGCGCCAGCCAGTAGGGCAGGTACAGCCCCCAGCCGAAGGGTGGGGCGTGGGGACCGCGGCCGGGGTCTGCCGCGGTGAGGAAGGGCCCGACCGTGTCGGCCAGGGCCATGGTCGCGTCGAGATCCCGCAGGCGCGGCCACAGCGCCAGGGCCCAACACGCCAGCGCCCCCAGCCACGGGGCCAGGAGCGTGGTCAGGGAGCGGTCGCGGCGCGGCATCGCCGCACGGTAGCGCGACGGGGTTCGCCGCGGGCCCCGACCCGGCGCGGCCACTCCAGCGAATGCGATCCTCTCCCTGCGCGTCGCTGGAGGCGTGCCCCGGAGCGCCCGTGCTCGTCCTCTCGCTGCTGCTGTCCGCTGCGGCCCTCGCCGCACCCGGTGACGACCTCTCGTTGCTTGGCATGACCCTGTCGTCGTCGGCCGACGAGCGCCGCGCGGCCTGCGCCGACCTCGGGGGGACGCTGGCCCTCGACGAGGACACCGCGACCCTCTGCACCCACCTGCCCGGCTGGGGCGATGGCGAGCTGTTCGCCTCGGTCCTCACGATGGAGCTGGTCGTGCCGGCGTCCCGCGCCGAGGGCGTCCGTGCGATCGCCGCCGATGTGCTGTCCGAGGCACGCCGGTCCCAGGCGCCGTCGGTCACGGATGCCCGCTGTGCCGGCGCGGTGGTACCCGTCGAGTCGTTCTTCACCGGCGACGCCTGCCTCGCCGCCGGCGCCGACCTCGGCGCCGCCTGGGACCCGGGCATGCTCGACCCCGTCGTGGTCATCGGGCGAGACACGGCCCGGCTCGTCATCGCCTTCCAGGTGGACGCCACCGAGGCCCGCCTGCGGGTCATCCGCGGCGGCTACACCCGGGACGTGCCCATCCTCGCCGGCTCCGGTGCCCCGGCGCATCCGCCCCCACTGCGGTTCGACGTGCGTTTCTCCGACGTGCGCCTCCTCGGAGAGGGCGACGCCGACGCCTGGTCCCTGGCGCTGACCGCCGCCGGTGAGCCCCTCGCCCGCTGCCTGACAGCAGCGGGCCATGCACCCCTGCCCTTACCCCTGGCCGCCCCGCTGCACCTCGTCTACGACGGGGATGGACACCTCGCCTCGGTGACCCTCGACGGCATCGACGACAGCAAGCTCCGGGGATGCCTGTGGCGCGAACTGGACCGGGCCGGCCCGGCGCCGGGCGGATCGAGCGTGGGCGTGTTTGCGACGCTCGAACTGGTGGGGCGGTGAACGGGGGCCGGTGACCGCGGCGACCCGCCATCGCAGCCGACCCGGCGCCTCTGGCTCCCTCCGCCGGGTCCGTTGGCGGCGCGTCGCGGGTCAGCCGCGCCAACGAATCGCGCGCCACCCTCGGCCAGGCACAGCAGGAGCACCACGGGCAGCGGCGCCTGCCGCAGCGCCCGACGGTGCGGCGACGGCGCCCAGCCCGCGGGGATCAACGCTTCTTCTTGCGCCGCTTCTTCTTGCTGGCCTTGCTGCGGGTGTTGGCGGGGTTCCGGAAGCCGGGCCGCGCCGTCAGGTCCGAGTCGCGGGTCAGCAGCCCCTGCATCCCGACGCGGGGAGTCCGGGACGTCGCCGCGCGGGGTGCAGCGTCGGCATCACCGGGTTCGCCTTCGGCACGGCCGGAATCGGTCTCGGTCGAGGTGCGGGTGTCGTCGGACATGGAAGCCTCCACCGGCCGACGGTAGCCGGTCGGTGGGTTTCCGGCCATCCCGTACCGGGCTTCGAACATCGCTAGCTTGAGCCTGCCTCGTCCCACGCGCCGGCGAAGGCCGTGACCAGCTCGTCGATCTCGGCGTCGGAGATGACGTAGGGCGGCAGGAAGCGGATCGCGTCGGGGCCGGCCGGGCAGACCAGCACGCCGCGCTCCCGCATGGCGGTGACCACGGCGGGCGCGGCCTCGCCGACGACGGCGGCGAGCATGAGCCCTACCCCGCGGACCTCGACCCCGGTGGACTCCAGGCCCGCACGGAGGCGGGCACCGGCGACCTTACATCGTTCCACCAACCCCTCGTCGAGGATGGTGCGCAGGGTGGCGAGACCCGCCGCGCAGGCCACGGGGTTGCCGCCGAAGGTGCTGCCATGGTCACCGGGCTGGAAGGTGTCGGCGAGGTGTGGCCCGGCCACGACCGCGCCCAGGGGCAGGCCGCCGCCCAGGGCCTTGGCCAGGGTGCGGATGTCGGGCTCGGGATCGTGGTGCAGGCTGCCGGTGCGGCCGAGTCCGCACTGGATTTCATCGTAGACCAGCAGGGCGCCATGGGCGTCGCACGCGGCCCGCAGCTCGGGCAGGACCTCGACCGGGCGGCAGCCGCCCTCGCCCTGGACCGGTTCGACGACGACGGCGGCCGTGCGAGGACCGACGGCGGCGGCGGCGTCCTCGGCCCGGCAGACGACCACCCCGTCGGCCATGGGGCCCATCCCCTCCTGGTAGCGGGGCTTGGGGGTCATGGACAGCGCCATGAGCGTCCGGCCGTGGAAGGCGTGCTCCAGCACGACGACCTCGTGGCGCGGGTCCCCCCGGCGGCTGTGGTACTTGCGCACCAGCTTGATCGCCGTCTCGTTGGCCTCGCTGCCGGAGTTGGTGAAGAAGACCGAGCCCCCACCGAAGGTGCGGGACAACAGCGCGGCCAGCTCGGTCTGCACGCCGACGCTGTACAGGTTGCTGACGTGCATGAGCGCGTCGACCTGGGCGTGGACCGCGGTCTTCACGGCCGGGTGGCCGTGGCCGAGGGCCATCACGGCGATGCCGGCGATGCCGTCGAGGTACCACCGACCATCGGTGGCCCGCAGGCGACAGCCCTCGCCGGTCTCGATCTGGAGGGGGTAACGGGCGTAGGTGTGCAGGAAGCTCAAGCGGACTCCACCAGGGTGCCGACGCCACGGTCGGTGAACAGCTCGAGCAGCAGGGCATGGGGGACGCGACCATCGGCCACGGTGACCCGCCGGACCCCACCGTCGACGGCCTGCAGGCAGGCCCGGGCCTTGGGGATCATGCCGCCGGTGACGATGCCCTGGTCGATCCAGGAGGCCAACTCGGCGGCGGACAGCCGGGCGCGGCTATCACCATCCGGGCCCCGGATCCCGTCGACGTCGGTGAGGAAGATGAGGCGTGGAGCGCCCAGGGCCACCGCCACCGCGGTGGCGACGCTGTCGGCGTTGACATTGAGCGAGCGCAGGTCGTCGTCCACCGCCACCGGGGCGACGACGGGAATCATGCCGGCGTCGAGCACCCCGCGGAGGATGCCGGGGCGGACATCGGCGATGTCGCCGACGCGTCCGAGGTCGACGGCTTCGCCGGTCTGCTGGCTGCGGTGCTGCCGTGGCCGGGCCCGCAGCCAGCCGCCGGCGTCGTGGCCGGAGAGGCCCACGGCGCGACCGCCACGGCGGCCGAGGGCGGCGACGATGTCGCGCGAGATGAGGCCGACCTGGACCTGCTGGGCCACCCGCATGGTTTCCTCGTCGGTCACCCGCAGCCCGTCGACGAAGCGGCTCTCGAGCCCCAGGCGACGCCCCATCTCGCTCACCGCCGGCCCGCCGCCGTGGCACAGGACCACGCGGGCTCCGATCGCCGTCAGGAGGACGAGGTCCTCGGTGACCGCCGCGGACAGCTCCGGACTCACCTGGGCGGCGCCCCCGTACTTGACGACCAGGGTCTGGCCGGCGAGGCGCTGGACGTAGGGCAGGGCCTCGGCGAGCGCCGCGACCCGCGCCGCTGGCGACAGGGATTCAGGATCGATAGTCGGCATTGATCCTCACGTAGTCGGCAGACAGGTCGCATCCCCAGGCCACCCCCAGCCCCTCTCCCGGCAGGCGGGCCTGGATGAGGACCTCGGGGGCTTCCATGGCGGCGCTGACCCGGGCCTCGTCAAAGGAGAGGGCCTGGCCGTGGCGCATCACGGGGACCCGGCAGAGATCGAGGTCCAGGCGGTCGAGCCCGGGCACCCGGGCCTGGCCCAGCGCGCTGACGATGCGCCCCCAGTTGGGGTCGTGGCCGTGGACGGCGGCCTTGACCAGGTTGCTGCCGACGACGGCCCGCGCCGCCCGTCGCGCCGCCCGGTCATCGGACAGGCCGCGGACCACGCAGGTGACCAGGTGGTGGGCACCTTCGCCATCGGCGGCGATCATGACGGCCAGGTCGCAACAGACCTGGTCCAGTGCCCGCCGCAGCGCATCGTGCCCGGGAGTCCCGGGGGAACAGTCCGGTCCCCGGCCGGTGGCCTGGACGATGACGGTGTCGTTGGTGGACTGGTCGCCATCCACGGTGATGGCGTGGAAGCTGCGGTCCACGGCATCCGTCAGCAGGTCCTGGAGGGGCTGGGGGTCGATGACGGCGTCGGTGGTGATGAAGCCGAGCATGGTGGCCATGCCCGGGTGGATCATGCCGGAGCCCTTGGCCATGCCTCCGACATGCAGGCGGTGGCCGGCGACCTCCACGGCCACTGCCACTTCCTTGGGCCGGGTGTCGGTGGTCATGATGGCCCGGGCAGCCGCGGCGCCATCTCCGTGCAGGGCACAGGCCCGGTCGATGGCCGGCAGCAGGCGGTCCATGGGGAGGGGAACGCCGATGACACCGGTCGAACAGACGAGGACGCGGTCGAGGGGGCAGCCCAGGGCTGCCGCGGTCCGGGCGGCCATCGCCTCGACGTCGGCGGCACCACGGGAGCCGGTGGCCGCGTTGGCGTTGCCGGAGTTGACGACGACGGCGTGGGCCTTGCCGGGCAGCCAGGCGCGGGTCCACAGGCAGGGCGCAGCGGCGGCGGCGTTGGTGGTGGTCAGGCCGGCTGCCGAACCGGGAGCGACGAGGATGACGACGTCGTCGCGGTCGGCACCGTTGCCCTTGATGTCGCCGGCGGCGACGCCCACCGCGGTGCCCGGGACGCTCGCCCAGCCTCCCCCGGGCAGGGTGGGGAGGCGCTCCGGAGTCCAGGGAGGGAGCGATCCTCCGTCGCTCGACCGGTGCGGGGACGCGGTCATGCGGCCTCCGCGCGGGCCACGGAGGTGACCAGCATGGTCTGGGTGCAGGTCGCCAGGCGTGGGCAGGCCGCGCAGGCCTGCGCCTTGCGGTCGAGGGCGGCGGAGAGCATCGGAGGGGCCGGGTCGGCGTCGAGCGCACGGGCGCGGGCCCAGGGGCTGTGGGCGCTCGGCTGCCAGCCGCAACGCAGGAAGAAGCCCGGGGACGAGGTCAGCGCCACGACGCGGTCGAAGCCGAGGGCGGCGGCCCGCTCCTCGGCGGCGCGCACGAGGCGGGTCCCGAGGCCGAGGCCGGGGGCGTCCACGGCGAGGCTGCCCAGCTCGACCACCCGGTCCGACCAGGCGGTGAGGGCGACGGCGCCGACGATGGACCCGCCGTGGCCCGGAGCCTGCCGGGCGACGAGGAAGGCGTCGGCGCTTGCCTTGCGGGGCAGCACCCGCCCGCTGGCGATGTGGGGGGCGAGCAGCGCGTCGATGGCCGGCAGGTCGGGGGTGGTGGCGGCCTCGATGCGGGGAGGGCCGGCCGGCTTCAGGCGGTGCACCAGGCGCGCCGTGCGTGTGGTCAGGGTTCCCATGGGACTCTCAGGGAAGCAGGGGGACGAGGGGGAGGCCGGCCGTCTCGGGGAGGCCGCGGGAGAGGTTGAAGGCATGGACGGCCTGGCCGGCCGCGCCCTTGCCGAGGTTGTCGATGGCGCTCACCACGGTGGCGACCTCGCGCCGGATGTCGACGAGGGGGAAGACGTGGGCGGCGGCCGTGCCGCGGACGTCGCGGGTGGCGGGGACCTCGTCGCGGACGACCACCGCGGGGTGGCGCGCGTAGCGCTCGCGGTACAGGTCGCGCAGTTCCTCCCCGGACACCGGGCGTCGCAGCCGCACCTTCACCGTGGCCAGCATCCCCCGCACCATCGGCACGAGGTGGGGGCTGAACACCACCGGGACCCCGAGGGCCTGCTCCATTTCGGGGGTGTGCCGGTGGGCGCCGGCCAGGCCGTAGGCGGTGACGCTCTCCTGCACCTCGGCGTAGAGGTTCCGCGGCCCGGCCTTGCGACCCGCCCCGGAGATCCCCGACAGGCAGTCGCTGAAGACCAGGTCGGCCAGCCCCTCCTCCACCAGTGGCAGGGCGGCGATGGCCGTCGCCGTCGGGTAGCAGCCGGGGCAGGCGACGAGGCGGGCGCCGGCCAGGACGTCGCGGTTCTGCTCGGGCAGGCCGTAGGTGGCCAGGGACAGCAGCTCGGGGCAGGTGTGGGGGGCTCCGTAGGCGGCGGCGTACGCCTCGGGGTCGGTGAGTCGGTGGTCGGCTCCCAGGTCGACCACGTCGACACCGCGCTCCAGCAGGGCCGGCACCACGGTCTGGGAGACACCGTGGGGCAGGGCGAGGAACACGACGTCGCAGTGCTCGGCGAGGTGGTCGACGTCGAGCCGGCCGACCGGCGGCAGCGCCGCGCCGGTCCAGCCGGGCCATAGGTCCGAGAGCGCCCGCCCGGCGCCGCGCCCGGCCGACAACGCGGTGATCCGGACGGCGGGGTGGCGGTGGAGCAGCCGAAGCAGCTCCACTCCCGCGTAGCCCGACACGCCGGCGATCCCGACTCGAATGCCCACGGCTCCTCCGTCTCGCCCGCGGTGCGGATCGGCGGGCGGTGAAGCGCGCGTTTATACGCAGGTACGCATAAACATGCAAGCGGCCGGTGTCCGCGATCCGCCGGTCGGGCACGTGCTAGGATCGGGCATGGGCACCTCCCTGGTCGAGTTCGGCGTGGCGCTGGTCCTGGCCTACGGGCTGCCCTTGGCCTTGTGGACCCTCGCCGTCCGGCCCCGTCGGCAACGCATCGCGCGCCTCCTGGAGCCGCTGGAACTGTCCGTTCGCGTCGGCCTCCTCCCCGATCGGGCGGTGGCTCGCGGCATGGTCGATGGGCTCGCGGTGCAGGTTCGCTACCGGGACATGCAGCGGCCTCCACCCAAGGACCAGCCCTGGGGCCCGCCGGTGGCCTGGTGCGAGGTCCGGATCGACATTCCCTCGCCGCTGCCCGAGGGCTTGCGGGTCCGGTCGATGAACCTGGACCAGCACCTGGTGAAGGCGCTGGGGGCCATGGACATCGTCCTGGGTGACGAGCGTCTCGACGACCTGCTCCGCATCGCGGGCGAGGACGAGGCGGCGGTGCGGGCGCTGCTCCTCGATCCGGTGGTCCGCAGGGAGTTGCGGGCCGTCGCCAGCCACGCCGAGACGCGACTGGACATCACCGGCCAGCGGCTGACACTCACCCGCCAGGGCCAGAGCGCCGTCGACCCGGTGCCCGCCTACGACGTGGCGGTGTCCCTGGCCACGGCGCTGGGAGGGGCCGCGGCGCGAACCTGGCGGGAATTCGCCCTGGATCGTGGGCTGCGGTTCTCTGCCGGCCGCGGGCCGGGCGACCTGCTCATCGAAGGCGAGCTGGAGGGGGTCCCGGTTCGGGTGCGCATGTTCGCCCGCCGCGGAGGCCGGTCGGAGCGGGCCATGGTGGAAGCGGTGTTTCGCCCCAAGCTGCCGGGGGGCCTGCGTCTCCTGCCGCGGCGGGAGCGCCGGTCTCCCGACTCCGGTTCGCCGTCCACCGGCAACCCGGTCCTCGACTCGGTGGCCGACATGGGCTGCACCGACATCGACGCCGCGCGCGGTCTCCTGTCCCACGAGGCCCTCATCGAGCCGCTCATGGAGGTGCTGCACGGATCGGCCGACGCCCAGGTCCTGCCCGGCGGGGTCGCCGTCCGGGTGGATCGGTGGGACCCGGTGGCGGTCGATGCAGCGCTGCAGGCGGTGGTCCGGCTGGCCCGGGCCTTTCGGGAGGCCATGGGCTGAAGCTTCAGCCCACCTGGCGCTGGAGCCGCGCCCCGTGGTCCGTGGCGGCGAAGCCGTGACCCTGGAGCCACAAGGTGACCTCGTCTCGCCGTGGGTGGTCGGGGCGCACGCTGTTGAAGATGTACTTGAGCCCGCGCTGGCGGGCTTCTTCTTCGAGCTTGTCGAGGATGAAGCCACCGATGCCGTGGCCGTGGCGCCGGGGATCCACCGCCAGCAGGATCTCGCCGTCTCCCCACACGACGTCCATCCAGCCGTAGCCCACGACGGCGCCGTCCTGTTCGACACGCCACCACTCGCCGGGCACGACGTCGCCCGCGGCGAGCGGGGGGAGGGCGAAGATCCCGGCGGGCGCGTCGCCGATGATCCGCTGCTTGTCGGCGTCCCAGCGGGGGGCGGACTCTCGGGTCCAGGACAGCGTCATGGAGGCTCCAGGGGTCAGGTGCCACCTGGCGGTCCGGGTGGCCCGGCGGCGATGCGGGCGCCCAGGCGGCGGTTGAACATGCGCAGGTCGCGGGCGAGCTGACGAGCGAGCGCCAGCTCTACGGCGAGGCCCACCTTGGGGTCGCTGTGTACGAGGGCGTCGAGTGTCCGCCGCCCGAGGCAGGCCACGCGTCCGGGCTGGCTGACGACGCAGGTGGCCGAGCGCGGCGAGTCGTCGAAGAGCGAGACGACACCGAAGAAGTCGCCAGGGCTGAGGGTGGCGATGGGGCCGCGGCCCGCACCCTGGTGTTGGGCACGCTGCACCGCGATGCCCCCCTCCAGCAACAGGAAGAGCACGTCGCCGACGGGGTGGGGGTGGTCGCCCTCCTTGACGAGGACTTCTCCGGCACGGGTCGGGCGTTCCACCATCACCCGGGCCAGCAGGTCGAGATACACGGGGTCCAGCTCTGAGAAGAGCTGTGCCCGCTCCAGCGCGTCGCGGACCTTCACGAGTCCGCTCCGAGCAGGCCCGAGAACAGCCGGCTCAGCCAGCCACGGGCCTTGGGGGCTTCGTGCAGTTCCGGCATGTCGCCCTCCCAGGTGAGCAGCTCGTTGCTGCGGGCGCGCAGGCGGCCCGCCAGTTCGACGGCCAGGGAGCGCAGGAGCTTGCGCGCCGTAGCCGGTTCCTGCTCGGTGAGCCGGTGGAACTCGACATAGCTGAGGGCATGTACGACCGTGGGTTCCCGCGCCAACACCGTCGCGGTCGCGGGGCCGGGGTCGAGCAGGGCGACCTCTCCGATCCAGGCGCCCGCCCCCATCGTGTCGACTTCGACGTCGAACGGGGACTCGCCGTAGCCGCCGACGGTCACCTGCAGCTTGCCGCGCTCGACCAGGAAGAGGGTGTCGGCGAAGTCGCCCTCCCGCACGAGCACCTGGCCCGCGTCGATGGCGCGGCGGACGAAGCGTTCGCGGAGCAGGTCGGCGTCATCCTCGGTCAGGTCGGCGACGATGCGGGCGAAGAGGTCGGGACTCGTCACCCCTGCACTCTACTCGGATCGCGACATCCGGTGTCGAGTGGGTGGCCGATCCGGGCTACGCTGCTGCCGTGGTGCGTCCTGACGACAACGCTCAGCTTCCGCTGCCCTTCGGGGGCGAGGCGTCGTCTTGCTGCACCTCTCCAGCGGGTGCAAGTCCCGCCCCGGTAG
>RFKJ01000694.1 GCA_003694325.1 Deltaproteobacteria bacterium | reverse complement strand
GCGTTGGGTCCCAGAAAGACGTCGCTGGCGCCCAGGACCTCGGCCCAGGCAAGAGCATGGGCCAGGAAGAGCGTGTTGCGCGCCGGCACGTAGGTGGGCGGGGCCGAGTCAGGCCCGAAGCGCCGACCACCGCCGGTGAGTACGGCACCGCCGAACACGCTCGCGTCGATCCGGACCACGAGGTGCTGCTCCACGCCGAAGTGCTCGGCCAACCGCCTCGCGGCATCGAGCTCCACTCGGTGGCGCTGCCCGTAGTCGAAGGACAGCGCGAAGACCTCGAACCCTTGCCGGCGCGTCAGCGCCAGGACGGTGGCGGAGTCCAGACCACCGCTAAGGAGGACGATGGCCCGCGCTCGATCGCTCATGGCTCCCTCCCATCCGGGCCCTTGGCCAGGATGCGGAGAATCGTCTCATCTCTCCGCCGTTCCCCGGCCTCGTCGAGGACGGTGCTCCGCTCGTGCCAGTAGCGGTAGCTCGGCAGGTAGATGGGCGACCGCGCACGCTCCACCATGGGGATCATGGTGGCGTAGTCCACCAGGTTTTCCAGCGGGCGACCGTCCAGCTCGAGGGCGGCATCGGGGAGCGCGTCGAACAGGCGTTTCCGGAAGGCCCGGAGGTGGATCCAGACATCACCGCCGAAGGTCTCCCGAACGCGGGCGAACTCGGGTGCGTAGACCTTCGTCGGGGCGTCTGGCCGAAAGGGCGCCGCGAGGACGATGTCGTGACCTTTTGCAGCAGCTTCGGCAACCTCCCGGACGGCAGTCGGGTGGAACAGCGCGTCGTCCAGGTCGACGATGACGATCATCGTCTCCGGGTCGCGACAGATCCTGCCGATGCCGAGCCGGTAGTTCGCGACGCGCCCTCGGCGTCGAGAGTGGCGCACCAGCGTCAGCCGCTCCCCGAGCCACCCCAGCGCATCGATGAACCGGCTCGGTGCGCCCGTGTCCGAGGCGTCGTCGATGACGATGACGCCGAAGTCCTGACGATCCTGGCCTGCGAGCCCCTGGGCGAAGCGCCGGACCTTCTCGTCGGGCGTGTTGCGTCCCAGGGCGAGCACGACGACCGGTTCACCGCGGCTACGGTAGCGCCACTCGGCGGCGGGGACCTCGAGGTCCCACCGACCGAGCTGGGCTGGCGGCACCTGGCCTTGGGCCACGAGGTCGCGAACCCGGGCAAGGGCATCCTCATCCTGCTTTCGATCGTTGGGGGGGTGCAGGTAGAAGGTCGAGGCGTCACCCCCCCGGACCGTCCGCAGGCTTCGGACCCGCTGCGCCTGGTGGAGGGCCCGATACCAGGTGGTCGTCAGGCGTCCGCCGCGCATGGAGGCAGGAAGCGGCAAGAGTGCGCGAAGCCTGTCCAGGTCGAGCAGCCCCAGCCGCACCTCGGGCTTGTACTCTCCAGGCGGCGCGTCATAGGGCCGGCGACCAGAGGGCTGCGGGATGTTGAAGGCCACGCAGACCACGTCCGGTGGAGCGCAGGCGGTCATCATCTCGGCAAGGTAGTCGTGTCGCCGGTCTCGACGCCCGACCAGGACATCGACATCCCCCTGGAGGACGTAGCGGGTATCGACCTGATCGAATGCCCAGACCTGAGGCGTGACAGGGATCCCGTCGATGGCGTGGGTGTGCTCGGCGGGGACGCCGAACCAGCGCTGATTGATCGCCTGGATCTCGTCCCCCTCCGTCGGACCCACGAGGATCTCGTCCAGCCAGCCCTCCCTGACGAGTTCTCGGGCCTCGCGCATGACCCGGTCCAGGTCGCCCGGAGCGTGCTGCCGAAGAAATGGACCGGGAAAGGGATCGATCAGGAGCAGGCGACGGGCGAAGGTCCTTGGGCGGGAGAGCTGGTCGACGAGGTGGACCACCTGCGCGCGGAGGTCCCGGGCGTCCATGGCACATGCCTTCAGCAGCAACGTCACGTCCGGTGCGAGCTCGCCCGACAACTGCGGTGGTGCGGGAAGCTCTCGCAGGTACGCCCGCGCCCACCCGCCGACCGCATCGCCATAGAAGCTGGCGAAGCCCGGGAGCGCCTCCCAGATCTCAGGCTGGGACGGGTCGGATGGACGGCGCTGGAGCTCCTCGTCGGCGGTGCCGAGCACGCCGATGGCATAGAGCCTGGCTGCGGCATCCCGGAAGTACGAAACGTCCATCGGGATGATCCAGTTGCCAACGTCTACGTACAGGAGGCTTCCGTCCTCGCGGACGCGGAAGTTCGAGCGCTTGACGTTGGCGCAGACCAGCTCTTCGGCGAGGCAGCGCCGGAGGAAGTCAGTCACAGCCTCTCGCTCGACCTGCACGAAGGGAGTCGTCGGCTCGGCCGTGTAGCGCGCGACCCACGACCGTCGCTCGACTTCCTGCTCGAAGGACGCATTGGGCACGACGCTGCTGCACGCGATGGTCGCGGACAGGCGCTCCACGGTCTCATGGGAGAGGATGCCCGGGTAGAAGTGCTTGATCACGTCGCCGCCGTGCCGGCGCACCACGCCCTCCTGTCCGAACCCGAGCACCGTGCCGGGCAGCCGCGCCACGTGAGCCCAGGTGGCCACCGCGTCTCTCAGCGCCTCGCGCGACCTCCGGTGGCGATCCCGCGAGCGGGCGTCTCGGGTCGCGCTTCCGTCGAGTCGGTAGTCCAGGAGCAGGGGCGCAGGCAGAATGGCGATCTC
>RFKJ01000693.1 GCA_003694325.1 Deltaproteobacteria bacterium | reverse complement strand
GGGCAGTGGTTCCGGCTGGGGTTGCCGGGGGCTGACGGCTCGTGGGTGTCGCGTCCCTACTGCGCCTGCAGCACCCCGGGGGCGCCGCTGCAGTTCCTGGTGGTCATGGTGCCGGAGGGCACCCTCTCCCCCCGCCTCGTCTCCCTGGAGCCCGGGTCGATGCTGGCGCTGTGGCCGCGGGCCGCAGGGGACTTCACCCTCGGCTCGCTCACCGGCACCCGCGACCTGTGGCTCATCGCCACCGGCACCGGCCTCGGCCCCTTCCTGTCGATGCTCCACACCGACGAGGCCTGGCGGCGGTTCCGCCGGATCGTCGTCGTCCACGCGGTGCGGGAGGCCTCCGACCTGGTGGGTCGCGACGAGCTGGCGGCGCTCGAGCCGGAGGTGTGCTGGCTGCCGGTGGTGAGCCGACAACCACACCTCCGCGGGCTCGGGGCGACCGACGACGACCACGCCCGCCCGGTGCTGCATGGCCGGGTGACGGACCTGTTGCGGACCGGGGAGCTGGAGGCCGCCGCGGCCCGCCGCCTGGCGCCGGACGGCTCCCGGGTGATGCTCTGCGGCAACCCGGGGATGGTGGCCGACATGACCGCCGAGCTGGCCGCGCGCGGCCTGCGGACCGTGGGCCCGGACGGTAGGGGCCAGGTCCGGGGGCTGGCCTTCTGGGAGCCCGCCGATTCCGGCCCGGCGGCGCTTCGGGCCGGCGTCGCGCCGGGCGATCGCTGATGCCGGGTCCGGTCCGGCGGGATCAGGTCCGGCCGGACGGGTCCCGCGCCACCCCGCGGTTGCGCAGCACCATCAGGAAGGACAGCCCGGCGAGCAGGCCCCCGACCAGGTAGAAGACGAGGCTGATCACCGGCACCCCCCAGGGATGGAACGGGGAGGCGAACAGGGCCAGCGTCCCGCAGGCGAAGGCGCCGATGCCCAGGGCGGCGAGCACGGCCCGGTTGGTCCGGCGGTCCGCGGCGGCGAGGGCTCGCTGCAGGTCGGGATCCTGGACCTGGATGCGGACCCGCTGGGCCTCGACGTCGTCGAGGAACTGGGAGACCGATCCCGGCAGCCGGCGGGCGAGGCTGCCCATGGTCAGCGCGGTGTAGAGCAGCTCCTGTCGCAGCCGCTCCTCGGAGAGCTGCTGGCGGAGGAAGCGGCGGATGTAGGGCTCGGCGGCCTGGATGGGGTCGACCTCCTCGATGAGGCTCTTGGCCAGGCCCTCGCTGGTGACGATGGCCTTGAAGAACATCGTGTAGGCCGAGGGGATCCGGGCCCCGCGGCGGGCGGCGCGGCTGGCCAGCTCGACGACGTAGGGGCCCATGCGCAGCTCGCGAATGCTGCTGCCGGCCCAGTACTTGTCCATGAGGGCGACGGTGTCGCGCTCCACCGCCCGGTAGTCGACCCGTTCCTCCTTGATGGCCACGTCGTAGAAGATCCGGGCAACCGTGCGGTAGTCGCCGCGTTGCAGCGCGAAGATCACCTGGATCACGTTCTCGCGCATCTCCTGGGTGAGCCGCCCCACCATCCCGAAGTCGAGGAGCCCCAGCCGGCCATCGGGCAGGACGAGCACGTTGCCGGGGTGCAGGTCCCCGTGGAAGAAGCCGTGCTCGAACAGCATGTCGTAGGACACCTCCAGGTACTTCCGCCCGACGGCGACCATGTCGAAGCCGGCGGCGCGCGCGTCGCGGATCCGGGTGCCCTCGAGGTACTCCATGCACAGCACCCGCCGGGTGCTCAGCTCGCCGACGATCTCGGGGATGTGGACGAGGTGGGGCTTGTCGGCGAAGTTCCGGGCGATGCGCCGGGCGTTGTCGGCCTCCTCCTCGAAGTCCAGCTCCGAGAAGATGCTGCGCTCGAACTCCTCGAGGACGCCGATGGGATCGAAGGCTCGGGCCTCGGGGTACTCGTGGAGGGCCCGACGGGCGAGGAACTCGAGGATGTGGATGTCGGCGAGGATCTGCCGGGCGATCCCGCGGCGCTGGACCTTGAACACGATGTCGCGCCCGTCGGGCAGGGTCCCCCGGTGGACCTGGGCGACGCTGGCGGTGGCCAGCGGCGTCTCGTGGAGGATGGCCACCCGGTCGCGCCAGGCCGGCCCCAGCTCGTCGTCCAGGGTGGCCTGCACCTCGGAGAAGGGGACCGGGGCGACGTGGTCCTGGAGTTGCTCCAGGGCGGCGATGTACTCCGGGGGCAGGATGTCGGGGCGGGTCGACATCACCTGGCCGAGCTTGACGAAGGTCGGTCCCAGCTCCTCGATGGCGGCCACCAGGCGCTCGGGGGTCGACTGGAAGCTGCGGGACACCAGGGCTTCGGTGTTCAGCCCCGGGATGTCGATGCCGGCCACCAGCATCCCCAGGCCGTGCCGGATCAGCACCGTGGCGACCTCCTGGAGGCGGGAGAGGTCGCGCAGCCGGGCCCGCAGGTCGGCCATGGTCTCGACGACGGGACGGACGAAGCGCATGGGGCCCCGCTATGCCGTTGTGTTGCCGGTGGCTGTCCGGCGAGGGGCTGCCTCGGCCGCGGGGCCTGCCGGCCCCCGATCAGAACCGGGGCAGCCAGTCGACGGGATCGTAGATCCGGGCGGCGAAGAAGTAGGAGGGGTCGATGTTGCTGCCCCCGGAGCCGAAGTACTCCTCGTTGTAGCCGATGCCGTCGGTGCTGCCCTGGCTGGACCAGTAGCGCAGGCCGATGATGTGGCCGTCGTCGTCGCGTTCCCAGTCGATGAACACGAAGGTGTGGCCGGACCCCGAGTACCGCCAGATCTGGACGTAGTCGCCGGGGCGGACGTCCTCCAGGTCGGTGATGCGCTCGCCGATGCCGGCGTTCTCGACGGCGATGCCGACACCGTCTCCCCACAGCTCGCGGACGTACCAGTCGGTGCGGAATTCGTACAGGTCATCGACGGTCATGCCGTTGATGGTGCCGTCGCCGCCCATCTCCTCGTCGAGGCCCTCCCAGGCCCGCATGAAGGTCTCCCAGGTGATCCCGCTGCAGTAGCTGCGGTGTTCGGGGTCGCCCTCGGCCACCAGCTCGCCGCGGTACCAGATGTCCCGGGTGGTGCCGGCCCAGTCGCTGTCGCTGGGCCAGTAGTACCCGTAGGATCCGTCGGTGGGGTAGGTGGCGATGACGTCGAGGACCCGCTGGTTGAAGCTGCTGTCCAGCGGGGTGGTGCCGGCGTCGACGGTCAGGGTGATGGCGTCGGTGGCGACGATCTCGCCGTCGGCGAGGCCGAGGGCCTCGATGTCCCGGGCGTAGCCGGTGCCGGAGAACTCGTAGGTGAGCAGCTCGCCGGGGGAGACGGTGCCCAGGCTCCATCCGTCGGCGAGCAGCTCGATCTCGTCGACCGTGTCGGCGGCATCGACGACGAAGCGCACCGGGTTGGGGACGGTGGCCCCGTCGCTGGGGCTCTGGATGGTGACCCAGGGGGTGTCGGTGGAGGAGTGGATCCGGACGGCGATGGTGGTGCGCGACAGCTCGTCGCCCCGGTCGTCCAGCCCCACCAGGGACAGCTCGTAGCGGCCGTCCACGATGTCGACCACGAACTCGCCCTGCCCGCCACCGGGGATGGCGGTGGCGTCGACCAGGGTGCCGTACTGGTTGTCCAGCCGGACGGCGGCCACGTCGGCGCCGGCCTCGAAGTCGACGACCAGCGGGGAGGTGGTCGTCTCGCCGTTGGCCGGGCTGAGGATGCGGACGTCGCTGTCCTTGGCGAATCCGTCGGCGGGCCGGTCGGCGGTGTCGGGGGCTTCCCCTCCACAGCCCAGCACCCCACAGGCCAGCACGGTCAGGAACATCCAGGGCATCACGACTCCGGGCGGTTGAATCGGCCTAACCCGCCTCTCGCCGCGCGCGGCGGCGATGGGGGCGCCGGTGCTTTATGCTGCGGACCGCCCGCGCCCCGCCGTCCAGGGCGGGTCCTCCCCGGAGCGATCATGGCCGCCATCCGCCCCTCATGCCCGCTGCTGCTCCTCGCCCTGCTCCTGTCGCCGGCCTGCGGCACCGATGGGGGGGCGGCGGGGGACACCGGTGCTGCGCCGTCGCCTTTGGGGATCCCCCTGGTCGAGGATGGGGTCACCTACGCCGGCGCCGCGGTCCTCGACATCACGCCGACCATCCGCGAGACCTTCGACGACCTGGATGGCGACCACATCTTCCAGGGCTGCCTCGACGACCCCGACGGCAGCGTGTGCGGGGGGGAGCCCTTCGATGACGTCGACGGCGACGGCTGGTTCGACGCCACCTGGATCGGCGGCTTCGCGCCGCTGCGGCCGGCGACCGCGGTGCACGACCCCATCTACGCCCGGGCGCTGGTGCTGGCCCGGGACGGCGAGTACCTCGCCTTCGTCACCCTGGACTTCGTCGGCCTCGGCTCCCCGCGGATCCACGAGGCGCGCGACCGGCTGGTGGCCACCGAGGGCTTCGACCCCGACCGGCTCATCGTCAGCTCGTCCCACAACCACCAGGGCCCCGACA
Source organism: Deltaproteobacteria bacterium (assembly GCA_003694325.1). Classification (GTDB taxonomy): domain Bacteria; phylum Myxococcota_A; class UBA796; order UBA796; family UBA2385; genus J125. The sequence continues at coordinate 3,652 of RFKJ01000693.1, read as the reverse complement.
CCATGGGGTTGTGGGGGAACCCCTACAACCTCGCCGACCCGGTCAGCGGCATCGACCCCGAGTACCAGGACGCCATCCCCGACGCCATCGAGCAGGTCGTGCGCGACGCCGCGGCGGGCATGGTGCCGGTGGACCTCACCCTGGGCCAGGTGGCGATGCGGGACCGCTCGCCGTGGCTGAACGGGGCCGACTGGGGGGGCAAGAACCCGGTCGCCAAGGTGCACGGCATGATCTACGACGGCCGGGACCCGGTGATCATCAGCGACCAGCTCACCGTGCTGCAGGGACGGGATGCCGAGGGTGACGCGGTGTTCACCCTGACCAACTGGTCGGGGCATCCCGAGGTCCGAGGCAGTGACAACAACGAGCTGTCCGCCGACTGGGTGGGAGTGACCCGGCAGGTCCTGGAGGCGCGCTACGGGGGGGTGGCGCTGCACGTGCCCGAGAGCCTGGGGGGCATGCAGTCGGCGCTGCACGCCGACCTGCCGCTGGTGGAGGCGGACGGCACCCACGTCTACCAGCAGTGCTCCGCCGAGGAGGTGGTGGACGCCGCGGACCCGGGCTGCTTCGGCAAGGCCGAGGGCGACCTGCGGACCGACGATGACGGAGACGCCGTGCCGCGGTGGGCCGAGCAGGACTCCTGGGAGTTCGTGACCAGCCACGGCTGGCTGATCGCCGAGGCGGCGATGGATGCCCTCGACGCCGGCGTCCCGCTGGAGCCGACGCCGATCCGGGTCGAGGCCGAGAGCTTCTTCGTGCCCATCTTCAACGTCGGCTACCAGCTCCTCGGGCCCAGCGGGATCTTCGATCTCGGGTTGGAGGACGCGGTGTTCGACCCGGACCTGTGCCCGTGGGTGGAGGAGACCGGCGCCACGGGCGGCCAGCAGATGGGGTGCATCGAGACGCGCACCTTCCGCCTGCAGGTCGGAGACCTGGGCTTCCTGGCCGTTCCCGGCGAGCTGCTGCCCGAGCTGGCGTGGGGCCTGCCCACCGATGACCCGCAGTGGCTGGCCGAGGTCGACGACCCGACGGCCCGGGGAGAGGGGGCCCGCTACTTCCCGCAGCACGATCCGGACTGCGACGACCTCGACTACGAGGACTGCCGGGAGGCCCGCGCCATCGGCGACTGCGACTGCCTCGCGGTCCACGCCTGGCCCTACCGCCTCTCCTACGACGACGCGGTGCCCCCGCTGCTCGACCTGGTGGAACAGCCCCACAAAGCGATCATCGGCATGGCCGACAACTACCTCAGCTACATCATCCCCGAGCCCGACTTCAACAAGGAGGTCAGCCTGCTGAGCGACGATGGCGACCACTACGAGGACACGGTGTCCCCCGCCTGGGTGTTCGCCACCGAGCTGCAGAAGGCCCAGCTCCGCATCGCCGAACGGTGGTGAGGGCCGCGCCGACCGACCGGCGCCCACCGGCTGGCGGGCAGCCGGCCGCGGCTCGCCTCACCCCGGCCGGATCCCCCACTCCTGCCCGCGCTCCCGGAGCTGGTCGGCGAGGCGGGTCCACCGCTCGTCGCCGCCCTGGACCCGGGCGGCGGTCGCGATGGCCCAGGGGTCGCCGATGACACAGGCGAAGCGGCGAGCCCGGGTGATCGCGGTGTACAGCAGGTTGCGGCGCAGCATGATCCGGTGGGCGCGGTGCAGGGCGAGGACCACGGCGGGGTACTCGCTGCCCTGGCTCTTGTGGACGGAGATCGCGTAGGCCAGGTCGATGTCGGCGAGGGCCTCGCCGGTGATGGCCACCTCGTGGCGGTCCCCCGGCGGGCCGAAGTCGACGAGGATGCCGGTGCTGCCGGCCTCGATCACCCGCCCCACGTCCCCGTTGAAGATGTCGAGATCGTAGTTGTTGCGGAGCTGGAGCACCCGGTCGCCCTCGCGGATCCGGTGCTCGACGCCGGCGTGGTCGGTGCGGACCAGCGCCCGGCCGTCGGGGTTGAGGGCGGCCTGCAGGGCCCGGTTGAGGGCCTGGGTGCCCAGCGGGCCGCTGTGCATCGGGGTGAGCACCTGCACGTCGGCCAGCGCGTCGAAGCCGTGGCGCGGCAGGCGCTCGGTGACCACCTCGAGCAGGGTGTCCCGGGCCTTGTCGATCTCCCGGCGGGGGATGACGAAGAAGTCCTGGCGACCGGGGCCGTCGGGGTCGCGGTCGGCGGAGATGGGCGGTTGTCCCCGGTTGACCCGCCAGGCATTGCGCACGATGCCGCTGTCGGCGGCCTGGCGGTACACCTCGTGCAGGGTGGCCACGGGCAGCTCGCCGCTGGCGATGATGTCGCCCAGCACCCGCCCGGCCCCGACGCTGGGGAGCTGGTCGGCGTCGCCCACCAGCACCAGGCTGCACCCGTCGGGCAGGGCCCGCAGCAGCGACTGCATCAGGCGCAGGTCGATCATGCTCGCCTCGTCCACCAGCACGCCGTCGGCGTCGAGGGGGTGGTCCAGGTCCCGGGTGAACTGCCCGGTCCGGCCGTTGAATTCGAGGAGCCGGTGGATCGTGCGGGCGTCGTGCCCGGTGGCTTCCGACAGGCGCTTCGCAGCCCGGCCGGTGGGGGCGGCGAGCAGCCAGCGCTCGTCGGCCTGGGCGGCGGCGTGGACCAGCACCCGGACGATGGTGGTCTTGCCGGTTCCCGGGCCGCCGGTGATGACCGCGAGTCCGTGGGTGCGGGCCAGCTCGACCGCGGCGCGCTGGCCGCCGGCCAGGGACAGGCCCAGCGCGGCCTCGGCCGCCGCGATCCGCCGGCGGGCGGCGGCCAGGTGTCGGTCGTCGGGCGGCGGGCGGCGCAGCTCGGTGAGGCGTCGGGCCACGAAGGCCTCGGCCATGGCCAGCTCGGGCGCGTAGACGGGCCGGTGGTCGCCGACGATGCTCGCCGGCGCGTACAGGACCCCGGTGGTCGTGAGGCGGTCGAGGGCCTCGGTCGCTCGATCCGCAGGGATGTCCAGCTTGCCGGCCCGGCGCAGCAGCTCGCCCTGGGGCAGGAAGCAGTGGCCCTCGGACTCGGCCTCGCGGACGAGGTGGATGAGGGCCGCCTCGGCCCGGGCCGGATCGTCGCGGGGGATCCCCTGCTGGCGGGCGATCCGGTCGGCGGTACGGAAGCCGATCCCCTTGATCTCGGCGCACAGCCGGTAGGGCTGCTGGGCGACGATGGCCGGGGCCCGCTCGCCCCACCGCTCGACGACCCGGTTGGCCAGGGCCGCCCCCAGCCCGTAGCCGCGCAGGGTGGCCATGACCTCCCGCTGCACCCGGCTGTCGGACCACTGGCGGCGGATCTGCTCCATCCGCTTGCGGCCGATGCCCTCGACCTCCAGCAGGCGCTCGGGGGTCTCGGCGATGACCCGCAGGGTGTCGGCGCCGAACCGGTCGACCACCCGGCGGGCGAAGGTCCGGCCGAGCCCCTTGACCGCCCCGCTGGCGAGGTAGCGCTCGATGCCGCGGACGGTCCGCGGATCCTCGACCACCACCGACTCCACCTTGAACTGCCGGCCGAAGCTCGGGTGATCCGTCCAGTGGCCGGTGAGCTGCACGTGCTGGCCGGCGGTGACGTGGCCGAGGGGTCCGACGGCGGTCACCTCGCCGTGCCCCTCGGCCCGCAGCCGGGCCACCGCGAAGCTGCCGTCGTCGGTGCAGTAGACGAAGCGGACCAGCTCTCCCT
>RFKJ01000055.1 GCA_003694325.1 Deltaproteobacteria bacterium | reverse complement strand
GTTCATCACCGCGCCCGCCGATTCCCCGCGGTTTCTGTGGGTGCACCTGCTGGACCCGCACGAGTACCGGCGCTTTGCCGCCGCGCCGCCGGCCGGCTGGAGACCCGGCACCGACGACGCCGGGTTGCTGCGCCGCACCTACGCCGGCAACGTCGCGGCATCGGCGGCGCGGGTGGCCCGCCTCGCCGAGGCGGCGGATGGCTGGCTGGTCGTGGTCACCAGCGACCACGGCGAGGCGCTGGGGGAGAAGGGGCGGTGGGGGCACGGTCGGACCCTCGACGACCTCGAACTGCGGGTGCCCCTCGCCATCCGCTGGCCGGGAGGCGGGGCGTCGCGGATCGCCGAGCAGGTGGCCGCCTTCGAGGTGGCCGGGCTGCTGCGGGCTCCCCACCGCGGACGGCTGGACGCCGCCGAGTTCGTGGAGGTCGGGGGCGTTCGCCGGGATCCGTCGCGCTTCGCCCGGCGGCGGGCCGATGGTCGCGTGCTCCCGGCCGAGGCCGGACGGGTCGGCGCGGCCACCGCGATCAGCGAGGAGCAGCGGCAGGCCCTGGAACGCCTGGGCTACCTGGACGAACCGACCCCCGACGCCACCGGAACGACCGCACAGCCGGCGGTCCCGACGCGATAGCCTGCCTCCGCAGCTTCCCCCGCGGGGGAGCCACCGCCGTGGACCGGACCGGGAGCCTTCGACGTGTTCATCACCGTCACCGCCAACCCCATGGTCGAGCACCTCTTTCCGGTCGCCGACCTGTCGTCCAGCAACCGACATCGGCCCGACCGGGCGTGGACCTTCGCCACCGGCAAGGGCCTCAACGTCGCCCGGGCGCTCAAGGACCTGGGAGAGGACGTCGTCGCCGTCATGGCGGTGGGCGGACGCCGAGGCCGCGAGATCGTCGAGCGGGTCGAGGCCGAGGGGATCCGCAGCCGGATCGTTCCGGTCCGCGGCGAGAACCGGGCGGGCGCCACGATCTTCCACGAGGGGGAGCACACCACCATCTACGGCCCCGGCCCCACCATCGAGGATGGCGACGCGGAAGCGCTGATCGCCACCGTGCGATCGTTGCTGCCGGCTCGGGCCATCGTCATCGCCGGCTCGGTGACCCACCCGACGCTGTACCGGCGCCTGGCCAGCCTGGGGGCGCCGCTGGCCCTGGATTTCTGCCACCCCTGCTTCGACGAGTGCATGCGGATCGGCAACGTCCTCGTCGCCAAGCCCAACCGGCGGGAGCTGGGCTTCATGTACGGCATCGACGACCCCATCGAGGGAGCCCGGCGGCTGCACGACCAGGGGGCCCGGTGGGCGGTCGTCACCGATGGTGCCGGACCGGCGATCTTCCGCTCCGGCGACGTGATCCGTCGGGTGGAGCCCCTGCCGATCCGCCCGGTCCACCCCATCGGCTGTGGGGACGCGCTGCTCGCCGGCCTGCTGCACGCCATGCCGCGGGGACCGGAGCAGGCGGTGGCCTTCGCCATGGCCTGCGGTGCCCACAACGCCGCCCGCCCCGAGGTGGCCCACCTCGAACCGGCCGCCTGCCACGCGTTGGCTCGCAAGGTCAAGATGACCGTGGTGTCGGGGTGATCCGGCTCAGCCGCCTGGTCTGGAGCCCCTACGAGAACGCCGCCGATCGGTCGGCCGAGGCGGCGCTGCTGTCCTCGATGGCCCGGCTGGTCGGGCCGGACGAGGACGCCGAGGTGCTGGTCACCACCTCCAACCGCGCCGTGGATGCCGAGACCCTCGACGCGCGGCCCTCGGCCCGCCTCGTCATCACCACCACCAGCGGCTACGACCACCTCGATCTCGCGGCCCTGGCCGATCGCGGCGTCGCGGCCTGCCGGCTGCCCGAAGCCCGACGCGACGCGGTGGTCGAGACCGCGGTGTCGCTGATCCTGGCGGGCCTGCACCGGCACGGCACCCTGCGAGCCCGGGCGGCCACCGGCCGGTGGGCCCGTGCCGAGCTGCCGGCGCTCGCACCGCGCTGCATCCGGGGCGCGCCGGTCGGGGTGATCGGGCTGGGGGTCATCGGGCGACGGATGGCCGAGGTGTTGACCGCGCTCGGCGCCGAGGTGTGGGGCTCCGATCCCGCCGGCCTGCCCCCGGGAGTGCGCCCGGCCAGCCCTCGGGAGATGGTGCGGAACTGCCGGGCGGTGACCCTGCACTGCAGCCTCACCCCGTCCAGCCGCGACCTGGTGGATGGGCCCCTCCTGGAGCAGGCGTCCGGACCGGCCCTGGTCAACACGGCGCGGGGGCGGGTGATGGACCCCCTCGCCGCGCTCCGGGCCCTGGACGCCGGGAGGCTGTGTTTCCTGGGCGTGGACGTCTTCCCGACGGAACCCTGGCCGGGGATGGCCGAGGTCCGGCGCCGACCCGAGCTGGTCCTCCTGCCCCATGCCGCCGGCTACCACGACGGCCTCTCGGCCCTGGTGCGGGCCGGGATCGCCAAGGCGGTCGAGGCCTTCCTGGCTGGCGAGGAGCCTCCCCATCGCCTGTGTTGACCGGGACCGCGCCCTCGTCGCCGGCCGGCAGGG
>RFKJ01000692.1 GCA_003694325.1 Deltaproteobacteria bacterium | reverse complement strand
GGCCTGCACCGTCCCGTCGACGACCGCCCGCGCAGCCCACGGCAGCGGCCCGTCCGAGGTGGGCGGGGTGGCCGCGATGGCATCGATCAAGCCGGGATCCTCGGCGATCCGCAGCGCGGGGCCGGACAGGGCCGGGTCGGAGAGGAGCGCGGCGAGGTCGGTCGCCAGCTCCAGGTCGGGGTCCACCTCCAGCCAGCGGACCACCAGCGAAAGCAGGGAGTGCACCCGGCTGTCGTCGAAGCGGGCCAGGGCGCCGAAGTGGTCGACGGCCACCCAGGTCCCATCGGCCACGAGCACCTGGTCGAGCAGCGGCTGGACGACCCGGATGGGGGCCCCACCGCTGCGGTCGTCGAGGGTCGCCCGCACCAGGCCGAGCGCCCCCGACAGGTCCACCGGGTGGCTGTCGTCAGGGCAGGCCTCCACCTGCAACGCCGCCGGCTCCAGCACCAGCCCGAACCCTTCGACCAGGTCGGCGGCGATGGCGGCGCCGCCGACGTCTCGAACCAGCTCCTCCAGCGGCGGGACCACGCCGCGCTGCACCAGCTCGCTGACCAGGTCGACGGTCGCGGGAAGGCGGTCCTCCTCCCCCGAACGCAGGTCATCCAGCACCCGCAACAGGTTCACCAGCAGGTCGTAGACCTGCGGATCGCTCAACCGATCGATGCTCTGCAGGTCCCCGACGAGCTGCCGGTCGATCACCGGACAGAGCCCGCTGTCGGCCACCAGCTCGAGCGTGGACTCGGTGAGGCCCAGGCCCAGCAGGTCTCCCAGCAGGTCGACCCCCGAGGCTGCGGTCGTCGGCTCCTGGTCGGCCAGCAGTGACAGCAGGGCCACCGACAGGTTGCCCAGGCTGAAGTCGAACTGGATCACGGAGAGGTCGACGCTGCAGTCGACCTCGGTGTTGGCCTCGTCGAGCAGGCGCAGCAGGGCGGTGAGGGCGGAGTCCTCGTCCGGATCCAGGCCGTCGCCGGCCACGTCCACGGTGGCCAGGTACCGAAGCTGGGCCGGCAGCAGGGCGAGCTGCCCGGCATCCCGGGCGTCGGCCAGGGTCTCCGCCAGGTTGTCGACCACCTGCGAGTCCTGGACGATGGCCAGGATTTCGGGGCTCGTCGCGTCCAGCAGAGTCTGCCCGTCGTCGCCCCGCTGGACCAGGCCCGCCACGGCCAGGTCTCGCAGCGAGTTCCCGCTGGCACCGGGGTGGTGATCGTTGGAAGCGTCGGTGACCCGCTGCAGGCCATCGCCGAGGTCGGCGACGATCCGCTCCGCGAGGTCGGCCACCTCGGGATCGGTGGAGGTCGCCAGCCCGGCGACGCTGCACGCCAGGTCGGCGAGGGCCGGGTCCTCCGCTGAGGCGGCAAGGAGCGCCGGGATGGCGTCGTCGCTGTCCAGCGCGACCCGGGCGCCGTCGGCCACGACCGGCAGCAGCGGGGCGATCACCCCCCGGTCGAGCTCGTCCCCGGCGCCCAGGTCGACCTCGTCGACGACGACCTCGTAGGGTCGGCCATAGACCAGTTCGACCCCCAGCTCCAGCGCGGTGTCCAGCGGGTGGTCGGGCGCGCGGAGCAGGTCGAGCCCCACCCCGGCCAGGGCCCAGACATCCAGTCCGACGGTGGAGAGTCCGTTGACCAGGATCGCCAGCTCGACGCCGAGGGGGACGCCGGCCCGGCTGTCACCGTCCAGCGCGTCGACCACCGGGGCCAGCGGTTGAAACGCGCCCTGGCGGGACAGGCAGGCGTAGAGGTCGTGCAGTTCCTCGGTGGAGCGGGTGTCGAGGCCATCGAGGAGATCCACCCGCCAGCACGGCCCGTCGGGGGAGAGTTGGTCCGCCCAGGACGCCGGCTCCTGGAAGCTGCACCCGGCCGATGCGGCGACCAGGCCGAGCAGCACCATGGGCGGAAGCAGGGGTCGCCCGACACCCGGCCCGCCCGCTTCGCGAGGCGCCCCGTCTCTTGGGGGTCCACGGCGCTTCCCGGGTCGGATCATCGGTCACCGTGGAGGAGGTCGCCAGGCGGCTCAATCAAACAGGTAGCGCACGCCGACGTAGAGGTTCTCGGCGATGTAGGGCCGCTTGCGGTAGCGCATGGTCGCCCCCAGGCTCCCGACGAGCTGCATCTCGTCGGACAGGTTCCAGGTGACGCCCGGCCCCACCTCGATGAGGAGGAATTCCAGCGCATCGGGCGATGCGAATCCGCTTCCGACGTGGGTCTCCAGGGTGAGCTGCTTGTCGGACGGATCGCCGAGCAGTCCCCACTGGATCCCGGCGGTCATCACGCCGTAGTTGCGCCACCCCTGCGAACTCTCGTCGGGGTACACCGCGTTCTCCACGTCGCCGGTGTCCGGCTCGGCCAGGGGCTGGTCCTGCATGAAGTACATGCGCATGACCCCCTGGACCGCATCGTCCCGGTCCCCGAGGACCGCGACCCCGCCGATCCCGTAGTTGAACCGCTGCTGGGTATCGATCCCCTGGACGCCGGCTTCATCGTAGTAGTAGGCCCGGGCCGCGTGCATGCCGGCGTTCGTGATCAGGCCGATGCCACCGGCGGTGGCGTCGGCCGGCCAGGCGAGTCCGGCGAGACCGGCGAGAGCGAACAGGACGAGGCGACGCATCGAGACTTCCGGGATGGGGATGCAGGACGGGGCGGATCACCGGCCTACTTAGCAGCCGGGCACCGTGCAACGCAAGCGATTGCGGCCGCCCCCGGACCGGGGGCCGGCCTGCGGGCGGCACGGTCGAGGCGACGGGAGGGGTGGGGAGCGAGGCGGGAGCGACAGGTGCAGCGCCGCTGGCCGGGCGCGCACCGGCCGGCAGGACGG
>RFKJ01000691.1 GCA_003694325.1 Deltaproteobacteria bacterium | reverse complement strand
CCCCGGACGATGCCCCCCCGGACGATGCCCCCCCGGACGATGCCGGCGCGGACGATGCCGCCGACGACTGGGACATCTCGGAACCCTGGGGCCCGACCCACGAGGTCCACCTCTCGCTGGAGGAGGGGACCTGGATGAGCGTCGACCAGCACGGCGACGCCGCCACCGGGGTGGTGGTCTTCGACCTGCTCGGCGACATCTGGTCGATGCCGGCCTCCGGCGGCGAGGCCACCCGCCTCACCGCGGGGCCGGCCTGGGACACCGACCCGCGGATCAGCCCCGACGGCCGGCGCATCGCCTTCAGCAGCGACCGGGACGGCAACCGAAACGTGTGGGTGATGGACATCGACGGCGGGCACCCCGTCCCGGTGACCCACGAGGACGAGGCCCGGGTGACCGACCCGGTCTGGGACCCCGCAGGCGACTGGCTCATCGTCCGCCGCCGCACCGTCGACACCCGGAGCATCGGGGTGACCGAGCTGTGGCAGGTCCACCTCGACGGCGGCCAGGGGTTCGCCCTGACAAGCAAGGACGATCACCCCCACGCTGCGGACGCCGCCACCGACGGGCGGTTCATCTGGTTCAGCAGCCGACACGGACGGTTCCAGTACAACGGCGACCCGGTGGCCGGGCTGTGGTCCATCCAGCGCCTGGACCGCCGGGACGGCAGCATCCGGGTGGTGGCCACCGGGCCGGGCAGCGCCGCCCGACCGGTCCTGTCCCCCGACGGCCGGCAGCTCGCGTTCATCAGCCGCGACCGCACCGAGACGCTGCTCGAGGTCATGGACCTGTCCACCGGCCGCCGCCGCGTGGTGGCCCGCGACCTCAGCCACGACGAGCTGGAGGGCTTCGCCCTGCACGGCACCTACCCGGCCATGGACTGGACGGCCGACGGGCTGCTGCTGTGGGCCCGGGGCGGGCTGTGGCGGATCGACATGGAGTCCGGGGCGGAGCGCCCCGTCCCGTTCCACGCCGAGGGCGAATGGACGCTGCACGACGTGGCGCGCCCGCGGGTGGACATCGATCCGGTCGTCGCGGCCAGGCTGGTCCGGTGGCCGGTGTGGAACCGCCAGGGCGACCTGGCCTTCTCGGCGATGGGTCAGCTCTGGCTGCGGACCGCCGACGGCGACCTGAAGCTGCTCAGCGGCGACGGCACCGGGTACGCGCCCGCCTGGTCCCCCGACGGGCGCCGGCTGGCCTGGACGAGCTGGGACGATGACGAGGGCGGGCGGCTGCACATCACGACCCACCCGGCCGGGCGGGCCCGCACCGTGACGCTGCCGGTCGAGGGCCAGCTCGTGAACCCGACCTTCGACGAGCGCGGGGAGCGCCTGCTGGTGCTGCGCGGCGTCGGGGGCCAGAGCGCCGTGGATCTCGGTGCCGAGCCCTGGTTCGAGCTGCTGCTGCTCGAACCGGGGCCGCAGGGGTGGACCTCCCGGGTCGTCGCCGCAATCGACAACCGGGGCTCCAACAACCGGGCGCCGCGGGTCTTCCTGCACGACGACCGGATCTGGACCCTCGGCACCCGCCCCACCGAGCCCCACAGTCCCGACGAGACCGTGCTGCTGTCCATGGACCTCCAGGGCCGCGACGTGCGGACCCACCTCGTACTCGGGGGCGCCCAGGAGGTCGTTCCATCCCCCGACTTCACCCGGGTGGCCTACCAGCTCGACCACCAGGTCCACGTGGCGGCCCTGCCCGCCTGGGGCGGCGCCGAGGTCGCCGTGGCCGACGCCCTGCCCCACCGGACGCTGACCGAGGTGCTCGGGGACTGGCTGTCGTGGCGACCGGACGGATCGCTGTCCTGGGCCGAGGGCCCGGTGATCCGGACCCAGGCTCTGCCCTCCCTGCAGGAGGACGCCGAGCTGCCGGAACCCGCCTCCCTCGAGCTGGCCCTGTTCCGCCCGCGGAGCCGCCCCGAGGGGGTCCGGGCGCTCACCCACTGCCGGGCGCTGACCATGGCCGACCGGCAGCACCCCGAGGCGGTCATCGAGGACGCCACCGTCATCATCGACGGGGACCGGATCCGGTCGGTGGAGGCCGGCGGCCCGGTCCCGGCGGGAGCGGAGGAGCTGGACTGCCGCGGCGGCACGGTGATCCCCGGGCTGATCGACGTCCACGCCCACCTCCACTACTCGGCGGGCGACGTGCTCCCCGAGCAGGAATGGCGCTACCAGGTGGCCCTGGACTACGGCGTCACCACCGTGCACGACCCCTCGGCCAGCACCGACCTGGTGTTCACCCAGGCCGAACGCGTCGCCGCCGGACTGGAGGAGGGACCGCGGATCCGGTCCACCGGGTTCGTCCTCTACGGGGCCCTCGACAACCAGAACGCCCCGACGCCGGACCGGCAGGCCGCGCTGCACCACGTCCGGCGCCTGCAGACCCTCGGCGCCCACAGCGTCAAGGTCTACCAGCAGAGCCGCCGCGACCAGCGCCAGTGGTACGCCAGCGTCTGTGCCGAGGAGCAGGTGCTCTGCGTGGCCGAAGGCGGCGGCGACCTGTGGATGGACCTCACCATGGTGGTCGACGGCTTCCAGGCCGTCGAGCACGCGCTGCCGATCGCCCCGCTGTACGCCGATGTCCGCGGACTGCTGGCCGGCAGCCGGACCGGGACCAGCGCCGGGACGGCCTACACGCCGACGCTGCTGGTCGCCTATGGCGGGGTCTTCGGCGAGAACTGGTTCTTCCAGCACGACGATCCCCTGGGCCACGAGCGGCTGCTCGCCCACCACCCCCGCCGGCAGCTCGACGCCCGGGCCTGGCGGCACGGCGCCTTCGGGCGGGACGGCGACTGGCACCACCAGGAGGTCGCCCGCAGCGCGGCGACGCTGGCGGAGGAGGGCGTGCTGGTCACCCTGGGGGCCCACGGCCAGCTCCAGGGCCTCGGGACGCACTGGGAGCTGCACGCCCTGGCCGGTCCCGGCGCCATGACCGCCGCCGAGGCGCTGCGCGCCGCCACCATCGACGGCGCCCGGTACCTGGGGCTGGACCGGGACCTCGGCAGCATCGAGCCGGGCAAGCTCGCCGATCTCGTGATCATCGAGGGCGATCCACTCCGCGACATCCAGGCGAGCACCGAGATCTCGGCGGTCATCCTCGGCGGCCGCCGGGTCCGTTGACAATTGCTTGCAATCCCGCAGGCGCCGCGCTGGTGCGGATCCCCCCGCCGTCGTGACGAAATCGTTACACGAGGGTGAAAGCCTTTTGGCATGTTGCCCCTGGCGGTTCCGCCACACTCGATGTTCCTGGCTCGTCCGCGGCTGTCCTCCCTGTGGAAGTTCTCGTGACCCTCGCCTCCCTCGCCCCGGTGCTCGCCGTCAACGCCGCGGTGGTCTTCGGCCTCATGGCCCTGGCCTGGCTCTGGAGCCTGCTGCGCAAGGACGCCGGCCTGGCCGACGTGTTCTGGGGCCTGTCCTTCGTGGCCGTGGCCGTCGCCTCCGCCGTCACCGGCGATGCCTCCGGTCCCCGCCGACTGGTCCTGGTCGCCATCGTCGGGGCCTGGGGGCTGCGGCTCAGCATCCACCTCGCCTGGCGCAACCTGTTCGCCCAGGTGCATCCCGGCAGCGAGCTCGGTGAGCGGGAGGACCGTCGCTACCGGGCCATGCGACGCCGGCACGGCGCCCGTTTCCGCTGGGTGAGCGCGTGGACCGTGTTCGGTCGGAAGGCCCTGCTGGTATTCGTCGTCAGCCTGCCGGTGCAGCTCTCCCTGGCCACGCCGGGCCGCACGGACCTGTACTGGGCCGACTGGATCGGGATCGGGCTGTTCGCCCTGGGCATGGGCATCGAGGTCCTGGCCGACTGGCAGCTCGGGACCTTCAAGCTCACGCCGGGCAGCTACGACCAGGTGCTCTCGTCGGGTCTCTGGCGCTACAGCCGGCACCCCAACTACTTCGGCGACGCCGTGACCTGGTGGGGGATCTTCATGGTCGCCGCCGCGGCCGGCCCCCAGGTCCTGCCCATGGCCCTCGGACCGGCGCTGCTCACCGCGCTGCTCGTCAAGGCGGCCCTTGGCGACGAGGACCTGGACACCCGCCGACCCGGCTACGACCGGTATCGGGCCCGCACCTCGCCGTTCGTGCCCCTGCCGCCCCGGCCCGAACCCGCCACTCCCCGCACGGGCGACGTCACCGCGCGCGACCGCGAGCTGTCACGGGCACGGGCGAGCTGACGCCTGGCGCGCCTTCACACTCCTTCACATTTCGAAGGAGCCCTTCGGGCAGCGTGCACCGGACGCTCACAGGACGAACGTAGATCCATGGTGCGAGGTCGCCGCAGCGACCCGTGGCACCGGCTCCCGGTGTCGTACCCTCGCCCCATGGAGGTCGTCATGACCCTCTCCGCCAACCTGCGCCGCATCCTGTTCGCCTCGGGCTTCATGGTCCTCGGCTCGCTGGGCACCGTCGGACTCACCGCCGCCGCCGGACGCGGTGGACCCGGGGGACCCGCCGCCCACGGCCCGGCCGGCGGCCCCGAGCGCGTGGTCCTCATGGCCATGCGTCGCCTCGACCTGACCGACGAGCAGCAGGCCCTGCTCGACGACGCCATCGACGACATCCGCGACCAGGTGCGCGCCGCCCACAGCGGTCGCGAGCGGCCCGATCGGGAGGCGCTGATCGCCGCCGTGGCCGACGGCAGCCTCGACCGGGAGGCCCTCCACGCCCGGGTCGATGCCCGGCTGGCGGCGATGGCCGAGACCGCCCACCTGTCCATCGACCGGATCATGGACGTCTACGAGTCGCTGGACGCCGACCAGAAGGCCGAGCTGGCCGAGCTCCTGACCCAGGCCGCCGAGCGCCGCGGCGCCATGGGCCGCCCCGGTCCCGGCCCCGGCCCCGCGGGGGCCATGCCCTTCGACGGTCCCGCGGAGTAGCCGTGCACACGGTGCTCGTCATCGACGACGACCCCGGCCTCTCCGAGCTGCTCGTCGAGTACCTCGGAGGGCGGGGCTTCGCCGTCGAGCGGGCAGGCGACGGCCCGGCCGGCCTCGACCGGCTGGGCCGTGGGGGCATCGACATCGTGGTGCTCGACGTCATGATGCCCGGCATGGACGGTTTCGAGGTGCTGACCGCCATCCGGAGGTCGCCCGCCACCGCCCACCTGCCGGTGGTGATGCTCACCGCCCGGGGCGACGACACGGACCGGATCGTCGGGCTGGAAATGGGCGCCGACGACTACCTGCCCAAGCCGTTCAACCCCCGCGAGCTGCTGGCCCGGATCCGGGCCGTGCTGCGGCGGGCCGAGGGCCCCGCCCCGACCGACCCGGTCCTCCACGCCGCCGGAATCGAGGTCGATCCGGCCCGCCGGGAGGTCCGGGTCGACGGCCGGCCGGTGGAACTGACGACGACCGAGTTCGACATCCTGCGGGTGCTGGTGGCCGCCGCCGGGCGGGTCGTCCCCCGCGATCGCCTGATGGAGCAGGCGCGGGGCGAGGAGTGGGCCGCCTTCGAGCGGTCGGTCGACGTGCACGTCAGCCACCTGCGCCGCAAGTTGGGGGATGACCCGCGAAGACCGACCCTCATCAAGACCATCCGCGGCGTCGGCTACATGGTCCCGGCATGACGGCCGGCCGGTTCAGCCTGCACGCCCGGGTGGCGATCGGGGTCGTGGGGCTGCTGGTCGGCACGGTGCTGCTGGCCTGGCTGGTCGCCGGCGGGGCCGTGCTGGGCCCGCTCCTCGGCGCCCTCTCCGACGAGCGCGCCGACGCCGCCGCCTACATCGCCCGCGAGGTCCGTTCCGCCGAGGACCCGCGCCAACGCGCCCGGGAGCTGGCCGACGAGCTGGGGGTCCAGCTCCGCCTGGTCGATCACCCTCCGCACCGGCTTCGCGGAGGACCGCCCCCGCCGACCATCGAGCGCGACGGCGTCACCATGATCTTCGCGGCGGGCCGGCGGGGTCCGGTCCTGGTCCCGATGGGCGATGGCGGCGGCCCGCCCTACCTCGCCATCCACTTCCGGACCGACCTCGACCGCCCGCAGCGCCGCATCGGGCTCGCCCTGCTGATGCTGGCAGCCGTCGGCGTGGTGGCCGGTGTCCTCGCCAGCCGATGGATGCTTCGCCCGTTGGAGGTCGCCGGCGACGCCATGGCCCGGATCGCCGACGGCGACCTCTCCCACCGGGTCGCCGACGAGGGCGGGGATGCGGCGGCGCGCATCGGCCGGATCTTCAACCGCATGGCCGACCGGGTCCAGGGGATGGTCGAGGGTCAACGCGAGCTGATGGCCGCCATCTCCCACGAGCTGCGCACCCCCCTGGCGCGCATGCGCCTGCAGGCCGAGCTGCTCCGCGAGCAGGGGGCCGACGAGCGTCGCGTCGCCGCCCTGGAAGCCGACATCGCCGAGGTCGACGACCTGATCGGTGAGCTGCTGGAGAGCGCCCGGCTCCACCAGGGGATGCTGGCCCTGCACCGCGAGCCGGTGTCGGTCCGGGCACTGGTCGACGAGGTCCTGGCCGAGGGCCTGCAGGGAGACCGCCCGGTGGACCTCCACATCCCCGACGGGCTGCAGGTCCACGCCGACCGCAGCCGCCTCGCCCGGGCTCTCCGCAACCTGTTGCAGAACGTCGGCCGGTACACCCCCGAGTCCACGCCGGTGGCGATCACGGCATCGACCGAGGACGACGGCGTCCACATCGTGGTCGCCGATCGCGGCCCCGGCGTGCCGGACGACGCGCTGGCCCGGCTGTTCGACCCCTTCTTCCGGGCCGAGCAGAGCCGCAGCCGGTCCACCGGGGGGCTGGGACTGGGCCTGATGCTCGTGCGCCAGGTCGCCGAGGCCCACGGCGGCCGGGTCGCGGCCCGCAACCGATCCGGCGGCGGGCTGGAGGTCGAGCTGGTGCTGCCGGCGGCGGCCACCTGACCGTCACAGCGCCGTGCGGATCGCCTCCTCCAGGGCAGGTCGCAGATCCGTCCAGGACGCGTCGGGGTCCTTGGTGACCGTCACGAAGTCGTGCACGGCGAAGGCGGAGCGGACGCCCGGCACGGCGAAGATGGCCCGGCCCAGCGGGTGACCGGCGGCGTCCTCGGCGCTGCTGAACGACAGGCTGCCCGAGTCGACCACCCGGCGATCGAGGGTGAACTTCAGGGCATCGGGGTTGGGGGTCGCCTCGGCGTGGACCCGCACCGCAGCCCGAGTGGAGGAGGCGGGGCCCTGGCCGGGGTCGTCGCCGCGGTCATCGCCAGGGTCGTCGCCAGGGCCGTCGCCACCTCCCGCCGACGATTGAGCCGCCGACGCCGGCTTCGGCGCGGCCCGGACGGCCTCCGGCGGGCGTCGAAGACCGGTGGCGGCGGGGGTGTAGGACACGCCCCCGTCGTGGCTTCCCCTGGGAAAGAGGCCGCGGTAGAGCTTGCGAGCCACCCGCAGGGGCAGCCGGGCGATCCTGTCGATCATGGGTCCTCCCTGCGCCCCGGCTAACCCGGGTCCGGAGAATGCCATGCACCCCATCCTGCTCGACGGTCCCATGGGCACCGAGCTGGCCCGGCGGGGCGTCGACACGCCGGCCCCCGGCTGGTCGGCCTGGGCGCTGGAACGGGCCCCGGACGTCGTCGCCGCCATCCACGCCGACTACGCGGCGGCGGGCGCCACGGTCCACACGGTCAACAGCTTTCGCACCCAGCCACGCTGGTTCCCGGACACCTGGCGAGCCCTGGTACACCGGGCGGTCACGCTGGCCCGGCGGGCCGTGCCCGAAACCCACCGCATCGCGGGCAGCATCGCGCCGCTCGAGGACTGCTACAGCCCGTGGCTGTCGCCGCCCGACCCGCGCCCCGAGCACCGGCAGCTCGCCCGGGCCCTGGCCGCGGAAGGGGTGGACCTGCTGCTGGTCGAGACCTTCCCCCACGTCGGCGAAGGGCTCAT
>RFKJ01000690.1 GCA_003694325.1 Deltaproteobacteria bacterium | reverse complement strand
CCCTGGGAGAGATCCGGAAGCTGGCGGAATCCGATGGCGAGGAGTGGCAGATCTCCTTCGGCGAGCGGTCGGCCACCTTCTCCACCCGGTCGCTGACCTTGATGGTGCGACTCATCGACGGCGAGTTCCCCGACTACCGGCGGGTCCTGCCTGAGGTCTTCCGTCGGACGGTTCGCATCGCCCGGGACTCCTTCGCTGCCGCCCTCAAGCGGGTGGTCCTCGTGGCCAGCGACCGCAACCACTCGGTGTGGTTTGCCTTCGAACCGGACCAGCTCGTGCTGTCGGCCGACAACATCGACCTCGGCCAAGCCCGCGAGACCGTGCCCGCCGAGCTGGAGGGCGAGCCCCTCAACACCGGCTTCAACGCGCGCTACTTCCTCGACATCCTGGGCGCCACCTACAGCGAGGAGCTCGAGCTGCAGCTCGTCGATGCCCTCGATCCCTGCATCGTGCGCCTGCCGGGTCGCGACGACTGCCTGTTCGTCGTGATGCCGATGCGCCTGGACTGAGGCGCGATGCGCCTGACGGCGCTCGAGCTGTCGCGCTGGCGCAACGTGGCGCGGGCCAGCCTCTCCTGTGACAGCCGCTTCGTGGTGCTCCACGGAGACAACGGGCAGGGCAAGACCAACGTGCTGGAAGCGGTGTGGGTCCTGGCCACCCTGCGCAGCTTCCGCGAGAGCCGGCCGAGGCGCCTGGTGCAGCACGGCGCGGACATCGCCACGATCCGCGCGGTTTCGTCGGGACCGGCGGGTACGCGGCGCCTGCAGTGGCGGCTGGAAGGAGGACAGCGGAACCTGCGGGTCGACGGCGGGCCCCCGACGTCCTTGTTGGCCTGGTTCGAGCTGGTGCGAGCCGTGCTGTTCGTACCCGAGCACCAGTCCATCGTCCGGGGAGAGCCCGCCGCGCGACGCGCCTTCATCGATCGCGCCGCGTTCACCGCCCGGCCCGCCTTTCTCGACCACGCCCGCGACTACCGGCGGGTGTTGCGGCAGAAGGCGGCGCTGCTCCGCAGTGGTCGGGCAGACGTCGCGCGCCTGCGGGCCTGGGACGAGCAGCTCGCGGCGCTGGGGGCCCGGGTGGCGGTGGCCCGGTGGCAGGTGCTGCAGGAGCTGCAGGAGCCGTTCCGGACCATGCACGCCCGGATCGCCGGGAAGGGCGAGGAAGCGGGCCACGTGCGGCTGGCCATGCGGAGCCTGGGCGGCGAGGAGGCCGGGGTCGACGAGGTCCATCGCCGCCTGGCGGCGGCGCTCGCCGCCCACCGGGAGGACGAGCTGCGCCGGGGTCGCGTGCTGGTGGGACCGCACCGCGACGACGTGCTCATCGAGCTGAACGGCCGGTTGGCGCGACACTATGCTTCGCAGGGACAGGCCCGGTCCATCGTCCTGGCGTTGAAGCTGGCCGAGCTGGACGCCGCGCGGGCGCGGGGAGAGGCGCCGATGCTGCTGGTCGACGATCTCACCAGCGAGCTGGACCGGGGGCGCATGGAGCGGTTCGTGGAGGTCCTGGCCGGGCTCGACAACCAGGTGTGGATGACCACCACCGATCCGGCCTGGCTCGGACCGCTGCCGGGGGAGAACGCGATCCGGGTGCGCGTGGTCGGCGGCACGCTCAAGGCGACGTCGGGCTGAGCCGGATCGGCGCCCGCGACAGTCTCCTTCCGCCCTCCTTCCGCCGGTCTTCCCGGGCCCGATGGGACCGGGCGACGAGGGGGCCGAGCTTGAGCCGGGGGGACCCGATAGTTAGGTGAAAGGATCGATGGAATTCCAGCCGCTCGGGTCGATCGGACCCGGCGCCCGGTGCATCCCCGCGTGCGGCTCCTCCAGGCTGCCCGCCTCTCCGCCGACCTTCCGCCGACCCTCCGCTTCCCTTCCTCCCGGAACCCTGCATGACGTCCACGCCTGTTGAGTCCGAGGTCGATGGACCCGTGAACGACGCCATCGACACGGGCCCCACGATGGCTGCAGCCACCGAGTCCTACGACGCTTCGGCCATCACCGTCCTTGAAGGCAAGGAGGCGGTTCGCAAGCGGCCGGCCATGTACATCGGGTCGACCGGCCCGGCGGGGCTGCACCACCTCGTCTACGAGGTGGTCGACAACTCGATCGACGAAGCGATGGCCGGGTTCGCGACCCGCGTGCTGGTCACCCTGCACGAGGATGGGAGCTGCAGCGTCGAGGACGATGGGCGGGGGATCCCGGTCGACATCCACGAGGAGCTGGGGCGGCCGGCGGCCGAGGTCGCGCTGACGGTGCTGCACGCCGGCGGCAAGTTCAAGAAGGGCAGCTACCAGGTCTCCGGCGGGCTGCACGGGGTCGGGGTGTCCTGCGTCAACTTCCTGTCGACGCGGCTGTTCCTCGATGTCTGGCGCGACGGGCACCACTACCACCAGGAGTACACCCTCGGCGAGCCCGATGGGGACCTCGTCGACCTGGGCCCCACCACCAAGCGCGGCACCCGGGTGCGGTTCCTCCCCGACCCCGAGATCTTCCGCGAGACCGTCACCTTCTCCTACGACATCCTCGCCCGGCGGCTGCAGGAGCTGGCCTTCCTCAACCCCGGCCTGCACATCACGCTGCGGGACGAACGCGACGAGCGCGAGGAGCACTGGCACTACGAAGGCGGCATCCGCTCCTTCGTCGCCCACCTCAACGAGGCCCGGACTCCGCTGCACCCCGACGTCATCTACTTCTCCGGCGGTCGGGAGGGGGTGGAGGCCGAGGTCGCGATGCAGTGGACCGACGCCTACTCCGAGAACATCCTGTCCTTCGCCAACAACATCAACACGGTGGAGGGTGGCACCCACGTCTCGGGCCTGCGGGCGGCGTTGACCCGGACCGTCAACAGCTACGCCCAGGCGACCGGCCTGCTCAAGGGCGCGAAGGCCCCGGCGATCAGCGGTGAGGACATCCGGGAGGGGCTGACCTGCGTGCTGTCGGTGCGGATCAGCGAACCGCAGTTCGAGGGGCAGACCAAGACCAAGCTGGGCAACAGCGAGGTCAAGGGGCTGGTCGAGGGGATCGTCTCCCAGAAGCTTGGTGACTTCCTCATCGAGAACCCCCAGGTCGCCCGGGCGGTGGTGGGCAAGGCCATCGACGCGTCCCGGGCCCGGGAGGCGGCGCGCAAGGCGCGGGAGCTGGCCCGCCGCAAGTCGGCGCTGGAAGGCGGTGACCTCCCCGGCAAGCTCGCCGACTGCCAGGAGAAGGATCCCGAGCGCTGCGAGCTGTACCTGGTCGAGGGGGACTCGGCGGGCGGTTCGGCCAAGTCGGGCCGGGATCGGCGGACCCAGGCCATCCTGCCGCTGCGGGGCAAGATCCTCAACGTCGAGAAGGCCCGCTTCGACCGGATGCTGTCCAACGAGGAGATCCGGACCATCATCAGCGCCCTCGGCACGGGGGTCGGGTCCGATTTCGACGCCGACAAGCTGCGGTACGGCCGCGTCATCATCATGACCGACGCCGACGTCGACGGCAGCCACATCCGGACGCTGCTGCTCACCTTCTTCTTCCGGCAGATGAAGGACCTGGTGACCGAGGGTCACCTCTACATCGCCCAGCCGCCGCTCTACAAGGTCAAGAAGGGGCGGCAGGAGACCTACCTCAAGGACGACGCTGCGCTGGAGCGCTTCCTCCTGGAGAAGGGCGCCGGCAGCCTCGTGCTCACCCCGGCCGGCGGGGAACCCATCACCGGCGAGGAGCTGCTGGCGGCGATGGAGCCGGTGCGGCGCTACCACGCGGCCATCGAGCGGACGGTGCGCCGTTCGGTGCCGGCGGTCCGGGATGCCTGGCTGGTGATGCGGGGTCACCTCCTCGACCTGTCGGACGACGCGGTGGCCGAGGCCGCGCAGGAACAGCTCCGCAAGACCCTCGACCGGCTCGCACCCGAGCTGCACGTCACCGAGCTGGGCGTCGAGGACTTCCCGTTGCCCGACGACGCCGGCGTGGTGCGGCGCCTGCAGGTGAGAACCCTCGACAACGGCCAGGAGCGGACGACCTGGCTGCACGGCCGGGAGCCCGGCCGGGATCCGGGGGCCGGGGAGCGCCTCGCAGACGAACTCCACGACTCCATGCCGCTGCCGGTCATGCTCGGGGATACGCCGGTACACAGTTGGTGGCGGCTCCACACCGAGGTCATGGAGCAGGCCCGGCGGGGCTACGACATCCAGCGGTACAAGGGTCTCGGCGAGATGAACCCCGACCAGCTCTGGGAGACCACCATGGATCCGGAGCGTCGGACGCTGCTCAGCGTCCAGGTCGAGGATGCGGCCCAGGCCGACCACATCTTCAGCGTGCTGATGGGGGATGCGGTGGATCCCCGCCGGAAGTTCATCCAGAACAACGCGCTGAACGTGCGCAATCTCGATATCTGAGTGCCGCTGTCGGACCTGCTGGACGCGCAGCTCGTGCTGGTCACGGGCAAGGGAGGCACCGGCAAGAGCACCGTGGCAGCGGCCATCGGGCGGCGGTCGGCCCAGGCGGGGCGGCGGACGCTGGTGGTCGAGGTCGACGCGGTCCAGTCCGCCATGCCCGGGCTGCTGGGTCGGACGCCCGAGTTCCGCCCCCGACCGGTGGGACCGCGGCTGGCGGTCGCCAACGTCACCTGGGTGGAAGCGCTGGAGGACTGGCTGGATCGAGCCATCCACGTGCAGCGGATCGCGCGGCTGATCCTCCGCAACAACCTCGTCCGACTCTTCCTGGACGCCACGCCGGGCGTCCGGGAGATCGTGGTGCTGTCGCGGATCGTGGCCTGGTGCGACGAGTTCGACCAGGTGGTGGTGGACATGCCGGCCAGCGGACACGCCGTGGCGTACCTCGAGGTGCCCTGGGTCGCGCTGCGGCTGCTGAAGACGGGTCCCATCCACGACGAGGCCGAGCGGCTGGTCCGCCGGTTCGCCGATCCGGGCACCCGGCCGCTCATCGTGGCGCTGCCCGAGGAGATGGTGGTGAACGAGACGCTGGAGCTGCGGGGCCAGCTCGCCGAGAAGGCTCCCGCCCTGGCGCCACCGGCGGTCCTGCTCAACCAGGCCTCGATGCCCTCCCTCTCCGATGACGAGCGGATCCTCCTGGAGCGCCTGGCCGAAGCGGTGGACGACGACGGGCCGGCCGCCGAGCTTGTGACGGCCGGACTGTGGGAGGCGGAGCTGGAGGCCGCCACGGCCCGGGCGCTGGCCCGGATCGAGGGGGCGGGGCTGCCGGTGGTGGCGGTGCCGCGGGTGGGCGCCCTCGGCGGGTTCGGCGGCGGGGCCGAGGCGGTGGTGTTGCAGCTCGCCCGGGCCCTGTCGCGGGAGGCGCGGGCCGAGGACGACGCCGGAGGTGGTCGATGAGCACGCTCCGCACGGTGATCGAGGCCCATCGGCTGATCATCTGCGTCGGTGCAGGGGGCGTGGGCAAGACCACCGTCGCGGCTTCGCTGGCGCTGCAGGCCGCGCGCCTCGGCAGGAAGGTGCTGGTGCTGACCATCGATCCGGCGCGCCGCCTGGCCAACAGCCTGGGCCTGAGCCGGTTCGGCAACGAGCCGGTGCGCATCGAGCACCCCGAGCTGCGGGGCGAGCTGTGGGCGATGATGCTGGACCCGCACCAGACCTTCCACGACCTCATCGAGCGGGTGAGCCCCGACAGCACGACGGCCCAGCGGATCTTCCACAACCGCGTGTTCGTCGCCATCGCCGACAGCATCGCCGGGAGCCAGGACTACATGGCGACCGAGATGCTCTACGACGTCGTGACCTCGGGGCGGTACGACCTCGTCGTCCTGGACACGCCGCCGGCCAAGAACGCCCTCGACTTTCTCGACGCGCCGGGGCGGCTGGCCCGGTTCACCGACCAGCGCATCATGAAGTGGTTCCTGGCTCCCTACGAGGAGCCGCGCGGCTTCGGGCGCCTGCTCATGGGGACCAGCGCGGTGGTCTTCCGGTTGTTGGGCCACATCTTCGGTCGCGAGTTCCTGGGCGAGCTGTCGGAGTTCTTCCAGGCCTTCCGCGACCTCTACGACGGGTTTCGCGAGCGCTCGGAAGCGGTGATCGCCTTGTTCTCCGACCCGGACACCCGGTTCATCGTCGTGACCGCTCCCACTGCCAGCGGCGTGGAGACGGCCCGCTTCTTCCTCGGCGAGCTGCGAGCCCGGGGCATGCCCTGCGCCGGCGTGGCGGTGAACCAGCGGCACCTGGTCGGCGAGGAACCGCCGGATGCCGAGCAGGTGCTGGGGCCGCTGGCGGCCTCCCTGGCTGGAGACCTCGCTCCCCACACGGCGGAGGCGCTGGTGGCCCGCCTTGGGGCCGCCGATCGCCGGTTGCGGGAGCTGTCGGCGCTGGAGGCCCGTCGGCTGCAGGTGGTCCGCCAGGCGATGAGTCCCGGCCAGGAGATGTGGCAGGCCCGGCGACAGCTTCGCGAGGTGCACGACGTCGAGGCCCTGCTGGTGGTCGGGGCCCAGCTCCTCGGTCCGTGAACGGCGGTCGGTGAACGGCGGTCTTGAACGGCGGCCCTGAACGGCGGTCTTGAACGGCGGTCTTGAACGGCAGATTCTCGGCTCCGCCGCCGGCGGACACCGGCGCGGATATAGTCCGCACGGAGGTCTCGATGATTCGTGCCCTGTCTGCCCTCGCCCTGATCTGCTGGGGAGGGACCGCGCACGCGCGGCGGCTCGCCCTGGACCCCGAAAACCGGGTCCACGTCGGGGCGGCGCTGACGGACAGCGCCTCCTTCGGCATCATCGGCGGCCTGGATTCCCGGCTGACCCGGCTGCTGTACGTCGACATCGGCGGGTTCGTCAGCCCGATCCCCCTGCCCGACGACATCGCGCCGGTGAGCGACCAGGGCCGGGACTTCGTCTTCCTGCGACATGGGCTGTACGTGGCGCCGGGACTGCGGGTCCCGCACCGCCAGCCGGCCGCCTTCCAGTGGGACCTGACGGGGCGGGCCGGATTCGGCGCGGTGTGGTCCAACGACGTCCACCCCGACAACACGACGTTGCCGACCGAACGGTACGAGCTGGAGGCCACGCCGGCGCTGCTCGCCGGAGCCGAGGCGCTGGTGCGCAAGGACGCCGTCGGCGTGAAGCTGTCGGCGCGCGGCTACCTGTTCCGCCCGTACAGCCAGTTCGAGAAGGCTGACCTCGTCCTGTTGCGGCCCCAGTACCTCGCCGAGGTGTTCTACCAGTGGTGAGGGGCGGCGCCCGCTGAGCGCGTTCGACCACCCGCGGCGCCGCCGGGGCGAGCCGGCGGCGCGCGATGCGGGTCCATCACAGGGCGTTCGCCGCCTTCTCCATCAGCGCCTGGAGGCGCGCGGCGAACCCCTCGGGGTCATCGAGGCGGCCTTCGCTGATCCGGGCGTGGTCGAGGAGGAGGCGGGCGAAGGGCTCCAACCCCTCCTTCCCCTCGCCCTGCAGTCGGGCCAGCGTCTGCACCATGGGGTGCTCGGGGTTGATCTCCAGCACCCGCTTGGTGGTCGGGACGTCCTGGTTGGCCGCCTTGAGGATCCGCTCGAGGTTGGCCGACATCGCCCCTTCCTGGTTGACCAGGACGCTGGGGGACTCGACCAGCCGCGAGGACAGCCGCACCCCGGCGACCTCCTCACCCAGCAGCATCTCCATCCAGTCGACGAGGGGCCGGGCCTGCTTGCGGGCCTCCTCGGCGATGGGATCGGACTCCTCCTCGGTCTCCTCCAGCTCGCCGTGGGCCACGCTCTTCAGCGGCACGCCCTCGTACTCGGTGAGGTTCATGGTCACCCACTCGTCGACCGGATCATCGAGCAGCAGGACCTCCCACCCCTTCTTCTTGAACCGCTCCAGCAGGGGGCTGTGGGCGATCCGCTCCTTGTCGACGTCGGCGAGGTACCAGATGGCGTCCTGGCCCTCGGCCATGTCGGCCTTGACCTGGGCGAGGCTGCGCCAGCGGTCGACGATGTCCTCGGCGTCGTGGCTGCGGGTGGTGCGGAACCGCAGCAGCGGGATCAGCCGGTCCTTGTCCTTGGCATTGCCCTCGATGCTGACCTCGTGGATGCCCTCCTTGAGGATGTGGCCGAGCTGCTCCCAGAACCGGGCGTAGGCCTCGGCATCCTCGACGGACAGCTCCTTGAGACGGTCGAGGACCCGCTTGGTGAGCTGCTTCTTGATGGTGCGCTGGGCCGGGGTCTTCTGCAGCATCTCGCGGCTGACGTTCAGCTCGAGATCGGGGCTGTCGACCACGCCGGTCACCCACCGCAGGTAACGGGGCAGCAACTCCTCGGCCGAATCCAGGACCTTGACCCGCTTCTGGTAGAGGCGCAGCGCCGGCTTGAAGTCCAGGCGGTCCATGGTCCACGGGCGGCTGCGGGGCACGAACAGCACGGCGTCGAAGTTGATGGTGCCCTCGACCCGGGCATGCACCCAGGCCAGCGGATCCTGCCAGTCGCCGCTGAGGTGCTTGTACAGCTCCTTGTAGTCGTTGTCGTCGACATCCTTGGGGTCGCGGCGCCACAGGGCGGTGTCCTGGTTGGCCCGCTCGCCCTCGACGTAGACCGGCCAGGGCACGTAGTCGCTGTAGCGGCGCACGATGGCCTTGAGGCGATCGACGTCGAGGAACTCGTCGGCGTCGTCCCGCAGGTGCAGGGTGACCCGGGTGCCGCGGACCTCGCGGTCGCCGGGGCGAAGCTCGTAGCCCTCCCCGCCGGTGCTCTCCCAGTGGATCGGGGTCGTGCCCGGGCGCGCCGACAGCGAGTCCACCATCACCCGGTCGGCGACCATGAAGGCGGCGTAGAAGCCGACGCCGAACTGGCCGATGAGACCCTCGGCGGGATGGCCGGCCTCACTGGCCTCCTTCTGGGCGGCGAGCAGCTCGCGGAAGGCCCGGGTTCCGGAGTGGGCGATGGTCCCGAGGTTCTTCTCGGCTTCTTCCGCCGTCAGGCCGATTCCGTCGTCTTCGACGGTGATGGTCCGGGCGTCCCGGTCGACGGTGATGCGGATGCCGGGTTCCTGCCCGTCGGGCGGCGAGGCGGTGCGCAGCGAGTTGTCGGACAGGCTCTCGAAACGAGCCCGGTCCAGCGCGTCGCTGGCGTTGCTCACCAACTCTCGGAGGAAGATCTCGCGGTCGCTGTAGAGGCTGTGGGTGACCAGTTCCAGGATCTGCCGGACGTCCGCCTGGAAGGGATGGGTCGCCGCAGTGCTCGATTCGGTGGTGCTCGATTCGGTGGTGCTCGAATCGGTGGTGGTCGGATCCACGGCGTCGGTGTTCGGCATGGTCGCTCCGGGGAGATGTCCGGCTGTGGGAGTAGGCACAGGGCCGCCGGCCGACAAGGGCTCCCTCGGTCGAACGCCGTCCCCTCCAACTCGGCCTGTCGAACTCCGTCCGTCGAGCTCCGTCCGTCAAACTCCGTCCGTCAAACTCCGTCCGTCAAACTCCGTCCGTCGAGGGGATGGCAAGCAACAGACGCAAGAGGGGTGGTCGCCGAGCGGACGACCACCCCTCGGGGGGACGACGAGGAACGACCGGTCGCGCGTACTAGTCGGGGATGGCGTCCCCCTGCGGCAGGCGGGCCAGCAGGTCGGCGTAGGGGACCAGCCGCAGCTTCTCGCCGTCGAAGGTGATCTCCTCCCCGGCGTACTTCTTGTAGATCACCCGGTCGCCGAGCTTGAGGTCCTCGCCGACGTCGGAGGCCATGGCGACGACGATGCCCTGGGTGGGCTTCTCCTGGGCGTTGTCGGGCAGGTAGAGACCCGAGGCGGTCCGGGTGTCGGCCTCGACGTTGCGGATCAGCACGTGGGCGTTGAGCGGTTGGATGTCCATGGATCGCTCCCTTGGAGTGCGGGTGGGGTCAGCCCCCCGGCCCGGCCGAGGGGGATGGGGATGTCAGGCGGCCGAGAGGCCGAGGAGCCGTTGCAGGCGGGGCTTGTCGAATCCGACGACGATCTGCCCGCCGATGTCGATCTGGGGGACCCCCATCTGGCCCGAGCGCTTCACCAGCTCCTGGGCCGCATCGGGGTCGCGGGACACGTCGATCTCGCGCCAGGTGAACCCCTGCTCGCGCAGCCAGGCCTTGACCCGGCTGCACCACACGCAGGTCGGCGAGACGTAGACGGTGATCGGCGGATGTCGCGGACCCTCGGCCCGCGGCGCGGGTGGGGTGGCGGCGTGGGGCAGCAGGGCGCGGGCCCAACCATCGGGTTCGTGCTCGCCGCTGGTCCGCCGGATCACCCGGCCATCCTCCACCGTCACCGCCGAGGGGACCGAGGTGACGCCGAAGCGCTTGTGGACCCCCCGGACCTTGTCGACGTCGACGATGATGACCGGCAGGTCGTCGTGGTCGCGGGCAAACCGCTCGAACGCCGGCCGAGCCCGGCGTGCCACGGGGCTGAAGTCACCGAAGAACCCGATGACCGTGCGCGGACCCTGGAGGTGGGTGTCGAGGTCCTCGGCGCGTTGCAGCGTGATGATGCTCATGGCTGGTCTCCGGGGGAGGAGGCAGGGTCTCCGGGGGAGGAGGCAGGGTCTCCGGGGGAGGAGGCGGG
>RFKJ01000689.1 GCA_003694325.1 Deltaproteobacteria bacterium | reverse complement strand
TCCGGGTGCGGTGCTGCTCCAGGTAGCCCTTCATGTTGTCGGCGGCGAAGGGCCGCCGGCCGGTGAGCATGGCGTAGAGGATGATCCCCAGGCTGTACAGATCGCTGCGGTGATCGATCTCCTCGCCGGCGATCTGTTCGGGGCTGGCGTATGCCCAGGTGCCCACCAGGGTGGACGAAACGAAGGGGTCCCGATTGGGATCGAGATCCTTGACGATCCCGAAATCGGTGAGCTTGCAGACGCCGTCGCGGGTGATGAGCACGTTGCTGGGCTTGAGGTCGCGGTGGACCAGCCCCCGGCGGGACAGGTGTCCCAGCGCCCGGCAGAGCTGGACGAGCACGTCCTCGACCCACGGCCACCGCTCCGCGCCGGGGCGGCGGTTCATCTCGCGGATCGCGGTGTGCAGGTCGGTGCCGTCGACGAACTCCATGGCCAGGTAGGGATGACCGTGGATGTCCCCCCAGCTCTCGACCCGGATGATGTTTTCGTGGTCCAGCCGCGACAGCGCCCGGAATTCCCGCCGGAAGCGCGCCAGCCCGGTGCGCATCCGGTTGGCCTTGAGCACCTTGAGGGCGACCGGGTTCCCGCTGGGATCGCGGGCCTTGAGCACCCAGGCCATCCCCCCCTTGCCCGCGGGGCATTCGTAGCGGTAGCCGTCGATGACGTCACCGGGGCGCAGCACGATGCCGCCCATCTCGATCTCGGCGGGCAGGGAATCGGGCGCGGGCGTCGGCGGGGGCACGGTCACGCAGACCAGCCTATCGCCATCCCCGTCAGGGGTCCCGTCCGCCCACCGCCGGACGCCACCGCGCGGCGAATCGGCCACCGGCCCCGAGGGCCTCGTCGAGGGTGGCGGCGAGGGCCTGCGCCTCGGCGGCGGCCGCCGGGTCTCCGGCCTGTTCTCCCAGCACGAGGCTCTCCAACCGCCACAGCCGCATCCCGGCGCCGTTGGCTCGGCCGCGGGCGATGGCGACGACCTCCGCCGCCTCCGGGTCGTGGGCCCGGATCACCGCGTGGGCGCAGTCCAGCCCGATCCGCGCGGTAGCCGTCCGCAACAGCGGGGCCGGGCGGGCGAGGGCCCGGGCCACCAGGTCGGAGGCTCGGGCCGGTTCCCGCCACGAGCAGCGCCGGGCCTGGAGGGCCAGGAGCTGGCCCGGCACGTCGTCCAGGCCGGGGGCCACCACCGGCAGTGCGTCGGGGAGGAGCCCCTCGGCATCCGCCGGCAGGTCGATATCCAGCAGCGCGCGCACCACCGGGAGGATGGCCAGCAGGCTCCGCGGCGTGTCGATGGACCCGAGGGTGCGGATCAGCGAGACCGCTTCCCGGGCCACCTGCCGCGCCTCGACCGGGTCGTCGAGCGCTGCCAGGATCGAGGCGGTCAACCCCATGGCGTGGATCCGACCCACCAGCCGGCCGGGTCCTCGGCTGGCCCGCTCGGCCTC
Organism: Deltaproteobacteria bacterium; assembly: GCA_003694325.1. Taxonomy (GTDB): domain Bacteria; phylum Myxococcota_A; class UBA796; order UBA796; family UBA2385; genus J125. The sequence continues at coordinate 2,473 of RFKJ01000689.1, read as the reverse complement.
CGCGGCGCGCTCGCGCGCCTCGTGGAGGGCGCCGTCGGCCATCAGCACCTCGGCCAGGCGCAGGAGCACCGGGACCAGGGCGTCGTCGTCCTCGAGGACGCGGAGGCGGGCGGCGGCCCGAGCCAGGGCCTCGCGCGCCCGGTCCAGGGGCTGCTGCGCCAGGGCGACCACCGCGAGACCGGCCTTGCCCTGGGCCTCGGCGCGCTCGCTGCCGGTGTCGACGGCCACGGCGATCAACTCGTGCCACAGCGACTCGGCGTCGTCGACCAGCCCCTGTTCGAGGCGGGCGCGGGCCAGCGCCCGGGTCACCGAGGGCCACATGGGGTCTCCCCGCGGCAGGCGCGCACAGGCCGTGGACAACGAGGGGGCAGCCCGCTCGACATCCCCGCGGCGGGCGTGGGCCAGACCGATGCCGCCCAGCGCCCGGGCCTCCAGCAGGTCGTCCCCCTCGGCCCGGGCCTGGTCCAGCGCCTCCTGCCAGGCGTGGATGGCGCCGGTGAGGTCGCCCTGCCGGGCCCGGACCTCCCCGAGCAGCGCGGCCAGGCTCTTGCGATGCCGTCGCACCTCCGGGGGGGGCAGGGCCGGCTCGGCCCGTTCCCGCGCCTCGCGGGCTCGGCGAAGCAGGCGGGCGGCGTCGTCGACCCGGTCGGCCGCCAGGCGTCGGCGCGCGGTCTGCAGCAGCAGCGGGTACGCTCGGACCTCGTCGCCGCCGGCCAGCAGGTGGCGGAGGATCAGGTCGGTGAGCGCATCGCTCCGGCGGCGGGTTCGGGTGATGAGCAGGTGGGCCGCGGCCCGGTGCAGCTCCTTGCGCCGGGCGGGCTCCAGCTCGCCGATGACCACCTCCCGCAGGCGGTCGGAGCCGATATCCAGCAGCTCATCGGAGCCCTTGGGGCGGCGCCGGGCCAACCCCGCCTCGGCGAGGACCTGGGAGGCGCCGGTGGCGGTCCCCCGGGCGATGCCGGCGACGGCCGCCAGCAGGCTCAGCGGGGCCTCGGCCCCGAGGATGGCGACTGCATCCAGCAGCGCCCGCGCCTCGGCGGGCAGGCGGGTGAGGCGTTCGGCCTCCCGGGACCGGACCCGCGCCGAGACGGGCAGCGGATCCTCGCGCAACGCGTCGAGGTCCCGGTTCACCCGCAGCTCCCCCCCGCGGTGCTCGAACCAGCCCTCCCGTTCCATGGCGACGAGCTGCTCGATGACCGCGCCGACGACGCCCTCGGACTCCTGGGCCAGCCGCCGCCCGAGGATCGCGGCGGCGGCGCCCCCGAGCCCCCGCTCGCGGACGATGGCGACGATGGCCCGGCTGTCGAGGGGGCCGATCTCCACGATGTCGGGGGTCAGGCCCGTCGCGGCCCCGGACACGATCTCCGCCGCTCGCCCCCGGACGTCGCGAACCGCGCCGATGAGCAGCAGCGGCTCGCCGAGGATCGCCACCCGGTCGCGCAGCAGGCGGGTGAGGCCGTCCAGCTCGGCCGGGGAGAGCTGGTCGAGGTTGTCGACGATGAACGTCCAGGGGCGACCGGCGGTGCGCTGGGCGATGTCGGCCCCGGGATCGGTCAGGTCCTCGTCGTCGGGGTCGCCCCCCGGCACCTGGGCCCGCAGCGCCTGCATCGGCATCGCCGCGGCCCCATCGGCCGCCGCGACCGGGTGGCCGGCCTCGCGGGCGCGGTGGCGCAGCTCGTCGAGGAGCGTGGTCTTGCCGATGCCTTCGGGGCCGGTCACCACGATCACCCCGCCGGCGCCCTGGGCCACCTGCTCGATGCGGCCCATCAGCCGGTGCAGCTCGGCGTCGCGGCCGTGCACCATCGGCCGGGAGCCGGCGTCGTCGTCGTCCAGCGCGGCGAGCACCTGTCGGGCCGAGGCGAAGCGCTGGTTCGGGTCCTTGGCGAGCAGCCGCAGGCAGATGGACTCCAGTCGGGGCGGGACCGCGGGGTTCAGCTCGCCGGGGGGGCGGGGCGAGGTCGTGAGGTGGCGCGACAGGTAGCCGGCGATGGATTCGGCCTGGATGGGCTTCTCGCCGGTCAGCATCATGTAGAGGACGGCGCCGAGGCTGTAGAGATCCGCCCGCGAGTCGACGGTGTCCCCGGTGATCTGCTCCGGCGCCATGAAGGCGATGGTGCCGACGAGCCGACCGGCCATGGTGAGCTGGGTGGTGAACACCCCCGGCGCCTTCACCACGCCGAAGTCGGTCAGCTTGGCGACGCCGTCCTCGGTCACCAGCACGTTGCTGGGCTTGAGGTCGCGGTGGATCAGGCCTCGCTCGTGGACGTGGACCAGGGCCTCGCAGAGACCCCGCAGCATCTGCTCGACCCGCTCGAAGCGGTCGGCGGGCGGGTCCTCCTGCCAGCGGTCGATGAGGCTGCCCAGGTCGGTGCCCCGGACGTACTCCATGGCGATCCACGGGTAGTCACCGGTGACGCCGGCCTCGTAGACCTGGACGATGTTGTCGTGCCGCAGCCCGGCGAGGGTGAGGAAC
>RFKJ01000688.1 GCA_003694325.1 Deltaproteobacteria bacterium | reverse complement strand
CTGCTGTACCTGGGAGACACGGCCCGAGTCCCCTACGGCAGCCGCTCGCCCCAGACGGTGCTGCGCTACGCCGAGCGCGTCGCCGGGCACCTCCTGGGCCGCGGGATCAAGGCGCTGGTCGTCGCCTGCAACACCGCCACCACCTGGGCGATCGAGGCGCTGACCGAGACCGGCCGGCAGCGGGGGATCCCGGTCATCGGCGTCATCGAGCCGGGGGTGGCCCAGGCCCTGGCCACCACCCGCACCGGCCACGTCGGGGTGCTCGGCACCGAGGGGACGATCCGCGGCGGACGCTACACCGCGCTGCTCCAGGCGGCCCGCCCCGACCTGCAGGTGTCGGCCCGGGCCTGCCCGCTGTTCGTGGCCCTGGCCGAGGAGGGCTGGCACGACGACCCCGTCGCCGAGGCCGTCGCCGAGCGCTACCTCGCGCCGCTGCGCGGCGGCCCCGACACCGTGATCCTCGGCTGTACCCACTACCCGCTGCTGGCCCCGGCCATCGCCGCCGTGCTGCCCGGGGCCCGGCTCGTCGACTCCGCCCACGCCACCGCCATCGCCACCCGGGCCATGCTGGCGCGCCACGGGCTGCTGCGGCCGGCCGAGACCGGCGGCGGGCAGCGCTTCCTGGTGACCGACAACCTGGAGCGATTCCACCGGGTGGGGGCCCGGTTCCTGGGGATCGACCCGGCCCCCACCGAGCTGGTCGACCTCGCCGACGACGACCACGCCACCTGGCACGACCCCGGCGCCGGGCTCCGCAGGGGGGCGCTGTGATCCGGATGTACCACGTCACCAAGCGCTACGGCGACGTGACCGCCCTGCGCGACGTGTCACTCAAGGTGGGCAAGGGCGAGTTCTGCTACATCACCGGGCCTTCGGGTGCCGGCAAGTCGACGATGCTCAAGCTGCTCTACGGCGCCGAGCGTCCCACCGAGGGCAAGCTGCTGGTGGGCGGCGTCGACGTCAGCAAGCTCCGGGGGCGCCGCCTCCCGGCGCTCCGCCGGTCCATGGGAGTGGTGTTCCAGGACTTCAAGCTCATCGACACGCGCAGCGTCGCCGAGAACGTCGGGTTGGCGCTGGAGGTCATCGGGACCCCTCGCCCGGTCATCGAGCGCCGGGTCGCCGCCGTCCTCTCCATCGTCGGCCTGCGCGGCCGGGGACACGAGTACCCCCCCACCCTGTCGGGCGGCGAGCAGCAGCGCGTCGCGGTGGCCCGTGCCATCGTCAACGACCCGAGCATCCTGTTGGCCGATGAGCCCACCGGCAACCTCGATGGGGCCATGGCCATCGAGGTCATGGAGATCCTCCAGTCCATCCAGCTTCGCGGCACCACCGTCCTCGTCGCCACCCACGATGCCGGCTTGATGGAGCGCTTCCCCTACCGCAAGCTGCGGTTCGAGCACGGCCGGCTCGTCAGCTCATAGGACGACCCTTGCACGCCCTGCAGCACATCCTTCGACGCGCCATCCGCTCGCTCTGGGAGCAGGCCTACCTCAACTCGGTGGCCACCTTCGTCATCGCCGCGGCCCTGCTGCTGATGGGCGTGTACCTGACGGTGCAGTTCAACCTCAACGCCATCGTCGACTCCTGGGACAGCGACGTCCACGTCTCGGCCTACTTCAAGGACGATGTCCCCGAGCAGCGCCGCTTCGAGCTGCGAGACGAGCTGGCCGCCCGCCGCGAGGTGGCCTCGGTCCGCTACTTCAGCGAGGAGGACGCCCGCCGGTGGCTGATCGACCGGGTGGCCGACATCGAGCCGGTCCTCGACGAGCTGGGGCCCGGCGTGCTCCCCGCCAGCCTGGAGATCACCCTCGTCCCCGAGCGGTCCAACCCCGAGGCCATCGCTGCCTTCGCCCGGTCCCTGTCCTCGACCGACTTCGACGACATCGACGACGGCCGGGAATGGGTCGAGCGGTTCCACGCCTTCCTGTCCCTGCTCCAGCTCCTCGGGGCGGTGCTCGGGGCCCTCATCGTGCTGGCCGCCCTGTTCCTGGTGGCCAACACGGTCTACCTGATCGTCTACAACCGGCGCGACGAGGTGGAGATCCAGAAGCTGGTCGGGGCCACGACCACCTACATCATCGCCCCCTTCCTGCTGGAGGGCGCCGCCCAGGGGGTGCTCGGGGGCGTGGTTGCCATCTTTGGCCTGTGGGGGGTCCACCGGCTGCTGGTGGTTCGCCTGCAGGAGGCGCTGCAGCTCGGGGTCGCCGGCGACCTGGTCTTCCTGCCGGTGAGCTGGCGCCTGGCGCTGCTGGCGACGGGCGTGGTGCTCGGGGTGCTGGCCGCGGGCGTCAGCGTGCGTCGCTTCCTCTCCACGGCTGCGTGATCCCGACGTGTGGGCTCTTCGCCGGTCATCCCGATCCCGCCGCGGCACCCTCCGCGGGGCGTCGCTGTGGAGCCTGCTGCTGATCGGGGCGCTGGCGACGGCGCCGGCCCGCGGGCAGGGCGATCCCGCCGGCGAGCTGTCGCTGGCCGGTGCCGATGAACGGGGGGTGCTGGAGCAGCTCAACACCATCGACCGCGAGCTGCAGGAGGTGCGCGACCGGAAGCGGGCGATCGAGGACCGGCTCGCCGAGGTCCAGGAACAGGTCCGGCGCCACGAGGACGAAGTGGCCGTGGCCGAGGCGCAGCTCGCCGTCCTCCGGCCCCAGGTCCGCGCCCGGGTCCGGGCGCTGTACCGCCTGCACCGCCGCGGCCTGGCCCGGATGGTCTTCGGGGCCGAGGATCCCACCGACCTGCGCCGCCGCTCGGTCTACCTCATGGCCATCCTCCAGGCCGACCTCGACCGTCTCCGGCGGTTCGCCGAGACGGTGGCCAGCCGGGCCCGAGCCGACGCCGCCATCGAGGAGGAGCTGGCCAGCATGAAGGAGCTGCGGGCCTCGTTGCAGCTCCACGAAGCGGAGCTGGTGGAGCGCCGGGCGGCCCGCCTGGCGATGCTGGGCGAGATCCGCGCCCGCCGGGCCGTGGCGCTGGGGGCCCTCGACGGGTACCGCCAGGTGCAGCGGCAACTGCAGCGGGATCTCGAGCTGGCCAGCCGGGCCCAGGCCAACCGCATCAACCCGGCGGACAATTTCCGCGACCAGTACGGTCGGCTGCCCTGGCCGGCGAACGGACGGCTGATCCGCCGCTTCGGCCCCTACACCGACCCGGCGACCGGGGCCGAGATGGACAGCCTGGGCATCGAGATCGCAGCCGAGTTCGGGACGCCGTTCCGGGCGGTCTTCGATGGAGAGGTGAAGCTGGCCGACTTCGTTCCGGGCTATGGTCAGACGGTGGCGATCGAGCACGGCCCGTACACGACGATCTACAGCCACGCCAACGGCCTGGAGGTCCGGCGAGGCGACCGGGTGCGGGCCGGCGACGTCCTGGGCATGGTCGGCAATTCCGGCCTCACCGACGGACGGGGCTACGTGCTCGGCTTCGAAATCCGGTACAACGGCACGCCCCAGGATCCCCTGCCCTGGCTGGCCCCCCGATGAAGCGTCTCCTGGTGAGCTTCGGCGCGGTGAGCCTGTCCCTGGCCGGTGGCCTGCTGTCGGGCTCCACGGCGGTGGCCGTCGCCCAGGAACACGACGGCGGGGCCTACCGGGCCCTGGACACCCTGGCGCGGGCCATGACGACCATCGAGGCACGCTACGTCGAGGCGGTCGACCTCACCGCGCTGTCCCACGCCGCCATCGAGGGGATGGCCGCCCACCTCGACCCGCACTCCGTCTTTCTCGATCCCGACGAGTTCGCCCACCTGCAGGAGCGGACCTCGGGACGGTGGTTCGGCATCGGCGTCGAGCTGGTCATCGACCCACGAGGGGCCCGGATCCAGCGGGTGATCGCCGGGGGACCGGCGGACCTGGCGGGCGTGCACCGGGGAGACCTGCTGGTGGGTGTCGATGGCCACGACCTCGACGGCCTCGACATGGACGAGATCACCGCGCTGCTGGCCGGCCCGCGCGGCGAGCCGGTGCGGCTCGACCTGGTGCCAGCGGGCACCGAGGGAGCGCCTGCCCGGGTCGAGGTGGTCCGTGACCAGGTGATCGAGCCGGCGGTGGAGAGCGACGAGCTGGCGCCGGGCGTCGCCTACGTCCACCTGGACAGCTTCCGCGAGCGAGCCGCCGTCGAGCTGGAGCGTGACCTGCGGGCCTTCGGGGAGGACCGGCCCCTGCGTGCCGTGGTACTCGACCTGCGTGGCAACCCCGGGGGACTGCTGGAGGAGGCGGTGGGTGTCGTCGACCTGTTCGTCGGCAGCGGGACCATCGTCGAGACCCGCGGCCGGGATGGCGAGCAGGTCGAGGTCCACCGGGCCCACGACAGCGACGACGACATCGACGCCCGGCTCGTCGTGCTCGTCGACGGCGGCTCGGCCAGCGCCTCGGAGATCGTCGCCGGGGCGCTGCAGGATCTCGGCCGGGCGACCATCGTGGGCAGCCCCACCTACGGCAAGGGCTCGGTGCAGCAGGTCTACGAGTTCGAGGACGGCTCGGCCCTGAAGCTCACCGTCGCGCGCTACCAGCTCCCCTCGGGGCGCACCCTGTCGCTGCACGAGGGGATCCAGCCCGACGTGGTGGTGG
>RFKJ01000687.1 GCA_003694325.1 Deltaproteobacteria bacterium | reverse complement strand
CGACCACCCGGCCGCGGGCGGCGATCGTCGGCAGGTCGGGGTGGGCCTCGAGGACCCGGGCGGCGGTCGGGTCCACCCACAGCTCCCCGCCCCGCCGCACGCTGGTGGCCTGGACCAGGATCGGGTGCCGGCCGGCGCGCTCGATCACCCGGGGGTCGGCGGGATCCCGCACGTACACCACCGGCGCCTCCAGCTCGATGGCCGCGGCGGTGAGCCGCTGGGCCCCGAACAGGACCTCGCCGCCGGGCGTCCGGAGGCGGGGCGCCAGGCAGGGCTCGAAGGGCAGGGCCCGGGCGTCGACGACCAGGCCGGTGGCGTCGCCGGGCCCCGGCGGGGGAGCGGCGCTGCTGGCCAGGGAGGCCAGCGCCGGGCGCAGCCAGACCCGCAGGTCCAGCTCGCCGACGAGCGTGACGGCCCCCGAGTCGTGGTAGCGGGTCTCGACGACCTGCCAGTCCCGCCGGGTCTGGTCGAGGCGGCGGGAGAGACCGCCCGTTCCATCCAGCAGGTCCGCGGCGAGGGTGTCGGGGGTGATGCGCACCCGCTCGGCCAGGGACTCGATGATCGGGCCCAGGCGGTCGAAGGCATCCTGCTCCTGGATGCGGCGATCCTTCCACGCGCCCACCTGCATGTCGCTGGTCACCTCCACCGTCAGCACCAGGCGCGACCAGTCGATCCGCCCGCCAGGGACGGCCTCGATGACGTCGTCGAACCCTGCGCTCTCCACCGTCGCGGCGCCATCCGAGGCCCACGCCGCCCCGCCGGGGGGCGACCCGACCAGGACCAGCACGGCGACCGTCCCGCCGATGCTCCGGGCCCACCCGCCCCCGGTCATCGCAGCTCCACGACGTCGGCCCGGCGGAACAGGCTCTCGATGCCCTGCATCAAGGCTTCGTCCGGGACGGCGCGGATCCCCAGGGACCAGTCGGTGCGGGCCAGGCCGGGGAAGCGCAGGTGCAGGAACACCGGGCAGCGCCCCTGGGAGTCGTCGAGCAGCCCGCGGAGCTGGTCGGCCCGGTCGCCGCCGAGCTCGTGGTCCTCGAGGTGGAGGTGGATCTCCCGGGTGCGCCGGATGCGGACGTCGGCCAGCACCTCGGCGCTCTCGGCGAGGATCTTGCTTCCCTCTCCGGTCTTCTCCAGCTTGCCGCGGATCAGCAGGGGCTGTTCGCTGACCAGGGCCCGGGCCGAGGCCTGGTAGGGCTCGGAGAAGAACACGCACTCGACCGAGCCGTGCTCGTCCTCGAGGGTGACGAAGGCCATCTTGTTGCCGCGCTTGGTCAGGATCTGCCGGAAGGCGGTGACCATGCCGGCGACGGTCACCTCGCGGTCGGCCGACATCCGGTCGAGCTGCGGGATCGTGCAGGTGGTCAGGCGCTCGACAATGCCCCGGAAGGCCTGCAGGGGGTGGCCGGTGATGAAGAAGCCGAGGGCCTCCCGCTCGTGGGAGAGCTTGATCGCCGTGGGCCACTCGCCGACATCGGGCAGTCGGATGCGCTTGGGTGCGGCAGCGCCCGACAGCGCGCCGAACAGGCTGACCTGGCCGGCGGCCTTCTGCTCCTGGGTGCCCTGGGCGACGCTCATCGCCGCGGGCAGCCCCTCCAGCAGCGCCCGCCGGGGGTGCCCGGTCCAGTCGAAGGCGCCGCAGTTGATGAGGCTCTCGAGGACCTTCTTGTTGACCCGCCGGTAGTCCAGGTCCTCCAGGCAGTCCATGAAGTCGTGGAACCGCCCGCCCGCCCGCTCCCGGGCCTCGAGGATCGCCTCCACCGCGCCATCGCCCACCCCCTTGACCGCAGCCAGGCCGAACCGGATCCGGTCGGAGTGTCCCTTGGGCACGTCGAAGCCCCGGACGCTCTCGTTGACATCCGGGGGCAGGACCTGGATGCCGGCGCGCCGGCAGTCGCCGATGTAGGCCAACAGCTTGTCGGTGTTGTTGGCTTCGATGGTCATCAGCGCCGCCATGTACTCGGCGCGGTGGTGGGCCTTGAGCCAGGCCGTGTAGTACGAGACGACGCCGTAGGCCGCCGAGTGCGACTTGTTGAAGCCGTACCCGGCGAAGAAGGCGAGCAGGTCGAACAGCTCGTTGGCATCCTGCTCGTCGTGGCCCTGCTCCTGCGCGCCCCGGACGAAGATGGCCCGCTGCTTGTCCATCTCCTCCTTCTTCTTCTTGCCCATGGCCCGGCGGAGCAGGTCGGCGCCACCCAGCGAGTAGCCGCTGTAGACCTGGGCGATCTGCATGACCTGCTCCTGGTAGACGATGGACCCGTAGGTCGACTCCAGGATCGGGGCGAGGCTGGGGTGCGGGTAGGTGATCTTGGAAGGATCCCGCTTGCACTCGATGAAGTTCTCGACCATGCCCGAGGACAGCGGGCCGGGCCGGTACAGGGCCAGCAGGGCGATGAGGTCGTCGATGCACGACGGACGGAGCCGCTGCAGCAGGTCCCGCATGCCGCTGCTCTCGACCTGGAACACCCCCAGCGCGTCGCCGCGCTGGAGCAGCGCGTAGGTGTCGGGATCGTCGAACGGCAGGCGGGACAGGTCGATGCGCTCGCCGGTGTTGCGGGCGACCATCTCCACGGCGTCGCGGATCTGGTCGAGGGTCTTCAGCCCGAGGAAGTCGAACTTGATGAGGCCGATGCTCTCGGCGGACTTCATCTCGAACTGGACGACCGGGCCGCCGTCGGGGCCGTCGCGGTACAGCGGGGCGTGCTCGACGATGGGGCGGTCGGCGATGACCACGCCGGCGGCGTGCACGCCGGTCTGGCGCACCATCCCCTCGACCCGCCGGGCGAGCTGGTAGACCCGCCCGACCATCGGGTCGCCCTCCACCAGGGTCTTGAGCCGCTCCTCCTCCAGGGCGGCGTCCAGCTTGATGCCCAGCTCGTTGGGGACGAGCTTGGCGATGCGATCGGCCTGGTTGAAGTCCAGCCCCATCACCCGGGCGACGTCCTTGAGGGCGGCCTTGGCCTGGAGCTTGCCGTAGGTGATGATCTGGCTGACGAGGGGGCTGCCGTACTTCTCCCGGACGTGTTCGATCACCTCCTCGCGGCGGTCCTGGCAGAAGTCGACGTCGATGTCGGGCATCGACACCCGCTCGGGGTTGAGGAACCGCTCCATCAGCAGGTCGAACCGCAGCGGGTCGATGTCGGTGATCCGCAGGGCGTAGTTGACCAGCGACCCCGCCCCGGAGCCGCGGCCCGGACCGACCGGGATCCCGTGGTCCTTGGCCCAGTTGATGAACTCGGCGACGATGAGGAGGTAGGCGGGGAAGCCCATGCCCTCGATGATCTCGAACTCGAAGGCGAGGCGATCCCAGTAGGCCTGGTGCTGGTCCTCGGGGACGTGCTGCAGGCGGAGCTTCAGGCCGAGGGTGGCGTACCACTCGAAGTAGCCGTTGATGCTGCCGGCGCCATCGGGCTTCTCGGGGATCCCCTCCTCGGGCCGGGGCAGGCCGAAGTCCAGCGGCGGCGGGAAGGCCTTGTAGAAGTATTCCCAGTTGGCCTGGGTGTCGGCCCGGGGCGCGCGAGCCTTGTGGACGCCCTCGGGGCAGGGCGGATCGGGATCGGGCGGATCGGTGGCCGGAAACCAGTAGGTGTCGGTCTTGAAGTCGAACCGGCAGCGGGCCGCGATCTCGACCGTCCGGTCGATGGCGTCGCCGTCGTCGGGGAACAGCGCCCGCATCTCCTCCTCCGACTTGAGGTACTGCTGGTCGGTGGGGATGGGGGCGCGGTCGGGATCGTCGAAGTTCTCCCCCCGGGCGATGCAGTTGAGCAGGTCCAGGGTGACGGCGTCTTCGGGGTGGAGGTAGCGGACGTCGTTGGTGACGACCGTCTGCAGCCCGAGGTCGGCGGCCAGGGCCCGCCCGAGGTCGTTCATCTCGGGCTGCCCCGGCAGCCCGGTGTCCTGCAGCTCGACGAAGAGGTGGTCGGGACCGAGGATGTCGCGCAGCCGCTGCAGGTCGGCCCGGGCACGGTCGGGATCCCCGTCGGCCAGGGCCGTGCCGATGGGGCCGTTGAGCCCGCTGGTCAGGACGATGAGCCCGTCCTTGTGGGTGGCGAGCAGCTCCCAGTCGATGCGGGGCCGGTAGTGCATGCCATCGAAGATGGCGGTGGTGATGAGCCGGTTGAGGTTGCGGTAGCCGGTCGGGGGCCAGGTGCCGGCGTCCTCGGGGCGGGTCTCCACCAGGAAGACGAGGTGCCATCCGGCGTCGGGCGCCCGGGGGTCCCGGCCGGCCAGGCCGGGCGGCCACATCCAGATCTCGGCGCCGAGGATGGGCTGCACCCCCTGGCTCTTGCAGGCGTTGAAGAAGCCGACCCCGCCGTAGAGGTTGCAGGTGTCGGTGATCGCCGCGGCCGGCTGACCGAGGGCGGCGACGCCCGCGGCGAGCTTCTTGGGATCGACCGCCCCGTCGAGGAGCGAAAACTGCGTGCGGCAGTGGAGGTGGGCGAAGGCCATGGACGATGGAGGAGACGGGGAT
>RFKJ01000686.1 GCA_003694325.1 Deltaproteobacteria bacterium | reverse complement strand
GGCCGATTCGTCGGTGTTCCGGTTCGAGTACCTCGAGATCGACACCGCTGCCCTGGTGCGGCTGGTGCTGGCCCTCAACATCGCCGACGCCCTGTTCACCGCGACCTGGGTGATGGCGGGGCGGGCCGAGGAGGCCAACCCGCTCATGGACCAGCTCATGCAGATCAGCCCGGGGCTGTTCGTGTTCGGCAAGCTGGCCCTGGCGGTCTTCGGGCTGGCCCTCCTGTGGCGCCATCGGACCCGTTGGACCGCCGTGTCCGCGCTGGTCCTCCTGTTCATCGTCTACTACACCGTCTTCCTGATCCACCTCCAGGGGCGTTGAACGGTGATGCGCGACCCGGCCCCTCGTCGTTCCGCTGTTCCGCGGCCCTGTTCCACGGCTCTGTTCCACAGGGCTGTTTCACCGGGCCGGAACAGCCGGGCCCCGACGGGGCGATGGGCAGGGCACCATCGAGACGTTCGGAGGGTTGTGGGTCGAGCGTCGGGTGGCACGCAAGTTGCAACGATGCAGAGCGTCGGCGGTGTCGCCGCCCCCATCCTCCACAGTATCGTCCACAGTGTCGTCAACCGTGCGGAGTTTCGGACCATGACCGCGATCCCGAGCACCGGAGAACAGCGAGCCCGCCGAGTCGTGGTGCTGGTGGATGCAACCATGCCCGGCCTGCCGTCCCTGATGCGTCGCCTGCGTCGGGGGGGGTGCACGGTGTGGGCGGCCCGCTCCGTCGACGAGATCGAGGAACGCTGCAGGCTCGGCGTGGTGGACGTCGTCATCCTGCCGATGTCGCGGAGCGGCGAGCCGGCGCTGTCCCTGCTGCCGGTCCTGGCCGACCACCGCCCGGATGTCGCCGTCGTCGTGTTCGCGGCTGCGCCGACCACCGAGCAGGTGGCGATCTCGCTGGACCATGGCGTGGTGGGGATCCTGACCCCCGACGCCGATCGGCAGGATCGGGTCGCCCTCCTCGAGCGGGCCTGGGCCGAACGGACCCTCCGCCGGACGACGCGCGAGCTCGAGCAGGAGGCGCGTCGCGTCCAACAACGACGGCAGGCCCGGGATCGTCGGATCGATGCCGCGCTGCGGTCGATGCAGGCCCAGGTCGAGCCGATGCATCGCCTGCGGGGCGAGGGGGGCGAGGTCGGACGGGTCCGGCTGGTCGTCGGCGAAGATGCCCGGATCTCCCTGGAGGAGGCCTGGGAGCTGGCCCTGGACGCGGGTCGTTCCGCCGAGCTCGAGCACCGGGCCCAGCAGGTGCTGGCCGACTGCCTGGCGGCCCATCCCCGGTGGTCCGACGTGTTCGTCGACGGCGGAGCCATCGACCTCCTCGATGTCCTGCTGGCCGAAGCCGCCGGGCCGGTGGAGCCCCATGCGCGCCGGGTCATCCTCGACCTGTCGCCGGGCGCCCGGCATTGGGGGGACGAGGATCTCGCCCGGGGCGTCGAGCGGTTGCGGGGGCGGGGCTACCGGTTCAGCGCCACCGAGCTGGAGCTGTGGGGCAACCGCGCGGCCCGGCTGCTCCGGTTGCGACCCGAATTCGTTCGCCTGTCCGTGGAGGAGCTGCGGCTCTGTTCCGAGCACGACCGGCGCCTGCAGTACCTGCAGACCCTGGTGCTGGCGGTGCAGGGGGTCGGAGCCCAGGTGGTGGTGGACGGTGGGGCGCGGGTGGACGATGTCCGCCTGGCCTCCACCGCAGGTTGTGACATGATCGTCGATGTCGGCCCGGTTCGCGGGAGTCGGACGTCCGAGTCGGGGGTTGCAAGGAGTGTTGCGTCATGTTGATCGATCTCCAGGTCGTCAAGGGCCTCAACGTCTGTGCGGGCATGGACATCGAGCAGGCCACGAGCTTCTTCGAGCAGTGCCGCATGCAGCGGCTGGCGGCGGGAGCCGTGCTCTCATCGCCCCAGCACGCCGACCCGGCCATCCACTTCGTCCGGGCGGGGGAACTGGCCCAGTTCGCCGGCTCCGGGCCCGACGCCCTGCTCGTTCGCACCCTCATCCGGGGCGACCTGGTGGCCACGTCCGCCATCGTGGACCCCGACGGCCGGTGCCACACCAGCCTGCGGGCGCTGAAGCCCTGCACGGTGCTGACCCTGGACGAGGACGGGCTGGATCGGCTGATGGCGTTGCACCACCCGGTGGTGGCCAACACCCAGGAGGAACTGCTGCGGTCCGAAGCGCGGGAGCTGGAGGTCCGCCAGACCGTCCTGGCGCGCTTCGCCAGCGGTGACGCGCCCCCCCGTCCGTCCTCGCCCTTCGCGCCGGCGCTGCGGAGCCTGTTCGGACCGCTGTCGACGCCGGAGGCGCGGTGGACGCCGGCCAGCGAGTCCAGCCGCCTGCTGCAGCGGCGGCTGGGGCTGGTCGCCACGCCCGTCGAGGACCTCGTCGCCGTGCTGAGCACGCGGTTGGAGGCCCGGGCGGTGGCCCGCGGAGAGGTCCTCCAGGCCCAGGGGCGGGCCGCCTCGGCCGCCTTCGTGGTGCGGACCGGCAAGGTGGGGCGCTTCGTCCGCTCCGAGATCAAGGGCCACGTCCAGCTCGACGTGCTGACGCCCGGGCAGCTCGGCGGGTTCGAGACCGCCATCCTCGGTGGGCCGGCGACGGCGAGCGCCGTGGCGCTCGAGGACGGAGTGGTGCTCCGCATCCGCCTTGCCGACCTGGCCGCGGCGGTCACCGAGCGCACCCCCGAGGCCGCCCGCATTCGCAGGGCCATGCTGGCGTCCCTGTCCGGCTGGCAGGAACGGATTGCGCTGCAACTGTACCACGCGAGCATCGCGTCGCGCGCGGTGAGCGATGGGGAGGTGGCCCATGCCTCGGCCTCCTGAGTCCGCGCTCCACCCGTCGGCTCCGCCCTCCGAGGGCCGTGGCGACATCCCCCCCGCCGCCGGCGCGTTCGTCCCCGGTCGCTCCCCCCAACCCCTCAACGGTGAGGTCAACATGCCCGCAACCCAGCTCGCCCCCGAACCCCGCGTGACCGCTGGCACCTCGGACATCCTCGTCGTCGATGGCGTGCGGGAACGCCGGGAAGCCATGCGTGAGGCCCTCGCGTCGGCGGGCCACCGCGTCGACGCGGTCGCCGACGAGGACCGGGCCCTCGACCTGCTCGAGGAGCGGGGTCACCAGGTCGTCGTGCTCGGCTGGCCGCGGGTCGTGGGGAGTGCCGGCGACGACACCCTGCTCAACTGGCTGCGGGTCCGGCACCCGGACATCCAGATCATCCTGGTCGCCCGTCCCTCGTCCGGTGACGCGGCGGTGCGCCTGGCCAACAGCGGGGCGTCGGGCCTGGTCCACGATCCCGTCGATCCCGATGCGCTGCGGGACGCCGTCCAGCGTGCCGCCGAACGGTACGTCCGGCGGCAGGAGGCGCGGCGTCGGCACGAGGACGACTATGTCCGCCGTCGGCACCTCGACGCCATGTCGCACGTCTTCGAGAACGCGTTGATGCAGCTCAGCCTGGTCTACCAGCCCATCGTCCGGGCGCGGACCGGCTGCGTCGTCGGCTACGAGGCCTACCTGCGGACCACGACCCCCCGGTTCGAGACGCCGGCTCCCCTGCTCGATCTCGCCCGGAGGCTCGGACGGCAGTTCGAGGTGGACGACCGGGTGCGGTCGCTGGTCGCCATCGTGATGGAGGAGACCGCACAGCCGCGCACCATCTTCGTCAACTTCGACAGCGGGGAGCTGACCCGCGGGGTGCTGGCGACCCGGCAGGACCCGCTGGCTCCCTACGCCCACCGGATCATCGTGGAGTTCGGGGACGCGGGACCCGTCCCCGAGGGGCCGCAGGTCCGCGAGACCATCGATCGCATGCGGCGCTACGGGTATCGCATCGCCGCCGGCGGCATCGCCGGCACGATCTCGGGGCTGGCCCGCATGCGGGTGCTCCAGCCCGACCTCTACAAGCTCGGAGCGGCGGTGGTCCAGAACTGCGATCGGGATCCCGTCCGGCGTCGGCACATGGCCCGCCTGATCGACCTCGCCCACGACGAAGGCGCCCTGGTGGTCGCCCAGGGCATCGAGCGCCCCGAGGAGCGCCAGGTCGCCGTCGAACTGGGGTGCGACATGCTCCAGGGCTTCCTGCTGGGCATGCCCAAGGTCAGCTTCGATTGATCGATGACCATGCGCTGCCGGAGATGTGACCCGCGCCCCCCACCGTGGTGGTGGGGGGGAACCCGACCGGGTTCAGTCACCCGAGTCCTTCTTGGACAGCAGGCCGAACTTCCGCATCTTCCGGTACATGGTGGTGCGGGGGATCCCCAGGGTGCGGATGGCCTCGGACACGTTGCCGTTGGCCGCCGCGATGGCCGCCATGATCGCCTGTCGTTCCCGCTCCTCGGAGCCCAGGTCCGGCCGTCGCGACGCCGGTCGGGCCGGCCGCGCGCGAGCCGGTCGGGCGATGCGTGGCGGCAGGTGTTCGGGCCGGATCTCGTCGGTGGCCGAGATCGACGCGTGCTCCATGGCGTTGCGCAGCTCCCGCACGTTGCCCGGCCAGGGGTAGGCCATCAGGAGCTGTTCGGCCTCGGGGGTCAGCCGGAGGGCCGGGGCACCGGCATCCTTGTGGAGCTGTTCGAGGAAGTACCGGGCGATGAGCAGGATGTCGTCCCCCCGTTCGGCCAGCGGGGGAAGCTGGAGCTCGTAGACGGCGATCCGGTAGTAGAGGTCCTGGCGGAACTTGCCTTCCTCGACCAGCTCGAACAGGTCGCGGTGGGTGGCCGCCAGGATCCGGACATCCGTCTTGATCTCCCGGTTGCCCCCCACGCGCCGGAAGCGACGCTCCTGGAGGACCCGCAGCAGCATCACCTGCAGGCTGGGGGTCAGCTCGCCCACTTCGTCGAGGAACAGCACCCCGCCATCGGCCTGCTCGAAGGCGCCCGCCCGGCTGGAGATCGCGCCGGTGAACGCGCCCTTTTCATGCCCGAAGAACTCGCTTTCCTGCAGGCTCTCGACGATCGCCCCGCAGTTGAGGGCGACGAACGGGCCGTCCCTCCGGGCGCTCGCCGAGTGGATCGCCCGGGCCACGACCTCCTTGCCCGTGCCGGTCTCGCCGGTGATGAGGGCGGTGACGTCGCACTGGGCCAGGCGGTTGATCTGGTCATGGACCCGCCGCAGGGCGGGCGAGCGGCCCACCAGCCCGTGTCGGCTGATCGAGGCGTCGGTGAGGACGCGTTGGTCGCGGTTGCGGGAGCGCAGCTCCTCGAGGGCCTTGTCGACCACCCGAAGCACCTGGCTGCGGCTGACCGGCTTGACCATGTACTCCATGGCGCCCTCGCGCATGGCCTGGACGACGTCGCCGACATCCGCCGAGGCGGTCATCATGACGAACGGGCAGCCCTGGTGGTTCTGGCGCATCCAGCGCATCAGCTCCAGGCCGGTCATGTCCCCCAGGTCGAGGTCGACGAGGGCCAGGTCGGGGTCGGCGTTCTGCAGCATCCGCTGGCCGGCGTGACCGCTGTGGGCGACCAGGGTCTCGTGGCCGGCGGAACGGAGCCAACGGGAGGCGACGGTGGCGACGGCTTCGTCATCGTCGACCACGACGATGAGCGCCGACTTGTCGGGGTCTTCAAGCATCAAGCACACCTTGGAGGCGTTGGACGTAGCTATGCGTGGGCGGCGCGCAGTCAACCGTCATGGTGTTGGAGTAACGAGTCATGACAACGATCGGTGTGGCATCGGCGCGCGATCTGCTCGCTGGTGGATTGCGGGAGCTGGATGAGGCCATGCAGGCGCAGGCCTGCGAGGCGACGTTGATCGACTTCGGGGAGGACGAACCGGGGCAGGATAGCGCCGAGGTGTTCCAGACCTTCGCCCGGTCCCTCGAACATCGCCGCCGGGCGCTGGTGATCGCCTGGATCGACCGGGACATGGCGGGACTGCTGGACGCGGCGCGTGGGGTCCGGATCAGCACCGCGAGCTTCGGGCTGCGGGCGGCGGCCGAGCTGGCCCGGCGGCTGGAACGGGCCGTGGCCACCCACCGTCCCCCCAGCGAGGTGCTCGAACGGCTGGCCTCGTTGCTGCTGGTCATCGATCCGTCGGTGGTGCAGGCGCACCGGCCGGGTCCCCATGCCTGGCGCAGGGAGGGCCGAGCGGGATGACTGCCACGGCGCCGACCGTGGCGCTGGTGGCCGAGCCCGAGGCGGCTCGGAGGATGGTCGAGGTCCTGCGGGGCGAGGGCGTGGAAGCCGTCGTGGTCATGGGCGGTGCCGAGGCGGCGCTGCGGGCCGTTCATCGCCTCGACCCCGCGGTGGTGCTGGTGCAGGCGAGGCTGATGCAGGGCAGGCTGGTCGAGGCACTGCGCCTGGGGGCGTTGCCGCCGCTGGTCGTGGTGGGTGACGCCGAGGACGCCGGCTCCCTGGTGCGCTGCGTCGAGGCCGGGGCGATGGCGGCCATCGAGCTGCCGGTGGAGCCGGGTCTCATCGGTCGCCTCCTGCGCCAGGGGCGGGCGTTGTACCAGTTCGAGGTGGACCGGGAGGGATGGCGGCCGTCGCCGGCGCCAACAGCGGACGGGCCGGATGGCGGCCGGGAGCAGGAGCGGCTGCGCTGGCAGCCGGTGGCCCGGGTCGACGATCTCGGGCTGTTCGGCTTCCAGCTCGCGGCCTCGCGGCCGGACTGCCGGGAGCCCATGCCGACGGTTCCCCCCTTGGACCGGGTGGCCGCCGAGCTGGCCGGCTCCACCCCTCCGGGCGCGGTGTTCGTGCGACTGTCGGCCGTCGACTCCATGCTGCCCACCCTCGGGGCGGCCGGCGACCCGCTGGGCGAATTTTCGACCCGCCTGGTCCTGCAGTGCTCCCTCGGTCGATTGGCGGGGGCGGTCGGGCCCGACGAACTCCGGGAGTTCGAGCGCCGCCTGCACGCGGCCGGGTACCGGATCGCCCTGGAGGTGGCCGGGTAGGACCCGGAGCTCCTCGCCCACCTGTTCGCGCTCCGCCCGGAGCTGGTGGTGCTGGGGGCGGAGAGCTGGCGGCCGGCGAAGGCCGATCCGTCCGAGGCGCGGGTCGTCGGTTCCATCGTGCAGGCGGCCTGCAGCTTGGGGGTGCGCGTCGTCGCCGAGGGGGTCGCCACCGCGGTGGAACGAAAATTCACCCGGGAGTTGGGGTGCGCGCTCCTTGCGGGGCCCCTGCTTGGCCCCCCGGCGTCCGCGTCGACCTGGAGCCGCGCGGTGGTCCCCCGCGACCGCCGCCGACCCCGCTGAAGGGCCGGCGGCGGTGCCGCGGAACCGGGCCGACGGTCAGCCGCAGGCGGAGTACCCGCAGGTGTGGCACTTCATGCAGCCCTCCTCGAAGGCGAGGTGGCTGCTGCCGCAGTCGGGGCAGGTGGCCAGGACGTCGGGTTCGAGGGTGGCGGACTCGTGGGTCTCGCCCTCGCGCATCGCCAGGTAGGTGTCGAGCGCCTGGGCGATGCCATCGGGGGCCGACAGCACCTTGTTGGGACCGTAGCCCACGGTCCGGTCGCAGGAGATCCCGCGGAGCTGGTCGCGCACCTCCTCCAGCGGCAGGCCGTGGCGCAGGGCCAGGGAGATCAGTCGACCGATGGCCTCGGAGTCGGCGTTGGCCGCGCCGCCCGCCTTCCCGACGGTGCAGAAGACCTCGAAGGGCTGGCCGTCCTCGTCCTCGTTGATGGTGACGTAGAGGTCACCCAGCGGCGACGGCCACTTGATGGTCGTGCCCTTGAGCACCCGCGGGCGGCTGCGCTTGACCCGGGTGGGGGC
>RFKJ01000685.1 GCA_003694325.1 Deltaproteobacteria bacterium | reverse complement strand
CCGCCGGGGAGGGGGCCGCCGGGGCGCCGGGGTCGAGCGCCGCGATGGACTCGCCCAGCCCCCGCAGGTCGGCGGTTCCGCCGAGGCCCCGTCGCGCGTGGGCCAGGGCCGCGACGATCTCGCCGTCGTCGGCGAAGCGCCGGGCCGGATCCGGTGCCAGCAGGCGGCGGAGCAGGCGCCCGATCTCGGGGTTGACGGCGGCGATGGGGTCGACCCAGGGCTCCACCCGCCCCTCGACGGGGCCCGCCGCCGCCTGCCCGGTGTAGACCCGGACCCCGCCTAGGAGCTCGACGAGCAGGGCTCCCAGCGCCCACCGGTCGGTGGCCGGCGTGGCGCGACCGCCGGCGGCCAGCTCCGGAGACAACCCGGCGAGCCCCGGATCGGCCCCGGGGCGCCCCGTCCCCAGCAGGACGACGCGACCCTGGCGGGTGATCCGCACGTGGCGCGCGGCGAGGCGGCCGTGGACGAACGGCTGGCCATCGTCCCCCCGACGGCCGTGGATGTGGCGGAGCACCTCGGCCAGCTCCTGGCAGACCGCCAGGACCGTCGTGGCCTTCAGGGTCAGCAGGCCGCGGCGGTGGGCTTCCCAGGCGGCCTCCAGCGATCCTCCGGGCACCCACTCCACCGCCAGCGCCCCAGCCCCCGGGAAGTGGCCGAGGACGCGGGGCAGCCGCGCGTCGTCCAGCTCGCGCAGCACGGCGTACTCCGCGGCGATCCGCTCGGCCGCCGGTCCCCGGCTGTCGGCCGGGACCCGGACCGCTGCCCAGCGCGGAGGGCGGTTCCGCCCCACCCGCTCCGCGAGCCACAGGGCTTCGTCGGCGTCGCCTCCGACCTGCTGCCGGAGGATGAATGGCCCGATCCGAGGCTGGCTCACGGGGAATTCCTCGGCGGGCGCGGCATCGTCGGCCCCACCCGCAGCGACTCGGCTTAACAGATTGCGTGCCGGCCACATGCCCGTCGGCCGCCGCCGAGTTAGAACCCCGTTCCCCCCCGGGCCCGCGGCCACGGCGCGTGGACGTCCGGGATCGGCGGGCTGACGGCCGGTTCCGGAAACGGGGGGAGCGGTGCCCGCTGCACCCCGCAGCGGGACCTCGACGGGCCGGTCGCCGGCGGAGGGTTCAGCATGCCTGTGGACAGCGCCGAGTTCAAGGAGGCCATGGGGCGTCTCGCCTCCGGGGTCACGGTGGTGACCGTGACCACCGATGACGGTCGGCAGCGGGGCATGACCGCCACCGCCGTCTGCTCCCTGTCCAAGGATCCCCCGATGCTGCTGGTCTGCGTCGGCAAGGGCAGCGGCACCGATCGCCTGCTGCAGGACGCCCGGGGGTTTGCCGTGTCCATCCTGGCCGAGGACCAGGTCGGGCTGAGCAACCGCTTTGCCGGGTGGGGCGACGCCCCGCCTGACGACCTGTCGGACCTCGGCGCCCCGGTGGGGCCGGTCTCGGGTGCGGCCTGGCTGCCGGGGGCCATCGCCCACGTCGACTGCCTGGTGCACGCGGTCCTGGACGGCGGAGACCACCACATCTACCTGGGCCGGATCGAGGCGGTCGACTGCCCCGGGGAGCGGGCCGATCTTCGGCCTCTGCTGTACTTCGCCGGGTCCTACCGCGCCGTGGGTGAATCGCGCTGAGCGCATCCCCCGTCCCTTCCTTCTCGCGCCGTTTCGGGCGCTTGATCTCAACATTCCCCGGCGCCATGGGCTGACCGGGGTCGTCCTTCGGAGAAGAACATGGCCAAGGCACGCCACGTCGTCGTCACCGGTGGTGGACGCGGAGTCGGAGCCGCGACCGCGCGGCGGTTCAAGGAGCTGGGCTACCGGGTGACCGTGATGGCGCGGACCCGAGCCGAGATCGAGGGGCTCGCCGACGAGATCGGGGCCTACGCGGTCCGCATCGACGTGGGCGACCCGGCCAGCGTCGAGGCGGCCTTCATGGCGGCCGGCCCGGTGGACGTGCTGGTGAACAACGCCGGCATGGTGCGTCCCTCGCCGGTCACCAAGACCGACGTGCGGGTCTGGGAGGAGCACCTCAAGGTCAACCTGACCGGGGCCTTCCTGTGTGCGCTGAAGGTCCTGCCGGGCATGATCTCCCGCCAGCGGGGACGCATCATCAATGTGGCCGGCACCACCGGCCTGACCGGTGTGCCCAACCTCGCGGCGCTCTGTGCCAGCAAGCACGGGCTGGTCGGGTTCACCCGGGCCCTGGCGGTGGAGGTGGGCCACAAGGGCGTCACGGTCAACGCGATCTGCCCCGGCTTCGTCGACACCCCGTCGACTCGCGAGAACCTGGAGGTGCTCGCCGAGAAGCAGGGCACGGAGCTGGACGCGCTGATCGAGTCGCTCAAGGCGCGCAACCCCCAGAACCGCCTGTTCACCCCCGAGGAGGTGGCCGAGGCCATCACCTGGCTGGCCAGCCCGGGCTCCCAGGCGATCAACGGGGCGATCATCACGATGGACGGCGGCGAACTGGCGGGCTGACCGTCCGTCGCGGCCCGCGCTCGGGGGGCGCGGGCCCTGGCTCGGCGCGGCCCGTCGCCATGGCCGACTCGACGGAGGGCTCCCCGCCGCCGGCGGTCCGTCTTCCCACCTCCATCGACGGGGCGGTCTCCGTCGACGTGGCGGTGCGGGCCCAGCCCGCCGCCGGTCAGGGTTCGAACCGGTAGCCCTTGCCGTGAATGGTGAGGATGTGCCGCGGGTCGTGCGGGGTGTCCTCGACCTTCTTGCGCAGCTTGAGGATCTGGTTGTCGACGGTGCGGGTCTGCATCGTCGGGGAATAGCCCCAGACCTTCTCCAGCAGCTCCTCCCGGGTGACGTCTCGGCCGCGGTGGGCGATGAGGTAGCCGAGCACGCCGGCTTCGTGGGTGGTCAGCCGGTGCTCGGGGCCGTCTCCCTTCCGGAGGATTCGCCGCCGCAGGTCGACGGAGACGTTGCCGAAGCTGAACTCCTTGGGGATGTCGTCGGCGCCCTCGACCCACCGCAGCCGCGCCTTGACCCGGGAGATCAGCTCGCGCAGGTCATAGGGCTTGGGCACGTAGTCATCGGCTCCGAGGTCGAGACCCTCGACCCGGTCCGCCGGGTCGCCCTTGGCGGTGGCCATGATGATGGGGACGTCCCGGTTGTAGGCCTTCATTCGCCGCAGCACCTCCAGGCCGTCGATCCCCGGGAGCATGATGTCCAGCAGCACGATGCTGGGGGGCGACTGCTGGAAGGCGGCGATCGCAGTCTCGCCGCGGTCGAACCGCGTCACCCGGTAGCCCGCGTGTTCCAGTGCCCGCACCACCCCCATGGCGATTGTGTCCTCGTCTTCGACGACAAACACGTGGGCCGCATCCGTTGCCATCACATCCTCCGGAGTCGAATGATGAACCGGGCACCACCGCCGATGCCCTCCCGACACTCTACCCTGCCGCCGTGCTCGCGAACCGCCTCGGCGACGAAGGCGAGCCCAAGACCGTGTCCCCCGGCCTTTCCTCGCCCGTCGCCCTCCACCCGGGTGAACCGCTCGAAGATCGCGCGGCGCATGTCCTCCGGGACCCCCAGGCCGTTGTCGGCCACCTCGACCACCACCCATCGGCCGGCACTGCTGGTGCGGAGGCGGACCAGGCCGGCGACGTCCTCCCGGAGGTACTTGAGGGCGTTGTCGAGGAGGTTGTTGATGGCGTCGCGGAGCAGCTCGCGGTCTCCGAGGACCGGCGGGGTCGGGTCGAGCTGGACCAGCAGCCGGGCGTCCCGCTGCTCGAAGCGGGGGGTCCACTCCTCGGCGAGGGCGGCGGCCATGGCGGTGATGTCCAGCGGGACCTTCTCGCCCAGCTCGGGGCGACGCGCCTGCTTGAGGATCTCGTTGACCCGGTTCTCCATGCGACTGGTCTCGGTGATGATGCGCTGCGCCGACTGCACGACCTCGTCATGTCCGGACACCACGCCCATCTCGATGAGTTCGGCCATCACCTTGATGCCGGCCAGCGGGGTCTTGAGTTCGTGGCTGACCCGGTTGACGAAGGCCTGCTGCCGCTCCCACAGCTCGTGCTGCTGGCGGTCCGCGGCCAGCCGCGCCACGACGGCGAATCCGGCCATGACCAGCACGACGGCGATGGGCAGGAGCTGCGAACGTCGCCAGGCGCGGATCCGCTCGGTGCTGGTCGCGGTGCCGAGCATGCCCAGGCGCAGCTCGGGGAGGAGCCGGCCGAAGGGGACGGTCGCCAGCAGGTCGGCGTCCATCGCGTCCCCCGGCAGGACGACGTTGCCGGTGGCGTCGAGGACCTGCAACGGGCGGCCGGGGCCGCTCTCCAGCAGGTCGCGGAGCAGCGCTTCGGGATCGAGCTGCAGCCCGAGGCGCAGGCCCCCCGGCAGTCGGGCGACGGCGAGGAGGACCCGGCGCTGGCCGCTGGGATCGCCCAGGATGGCGACCGGAACGGGGGTCGGTTGATCGCCCCGGTCGACGGTGGTGGTGAACAGCGGGGCCCCGGCCAGCGGGGTGCCGGTGGACACCCCCTGGTGGACGAGGCGCCAGGCCTCCAGGCGCCGCCGGGCGCGGTCCACGGCGTCGCGCAGGGTATCGGCCTCGCCCGCGGCGTCGAGGGCCTCGAGGTCGGGGATGATCGGGAAGTCGACCGTGGACAGCAGGCGATCCAGGTCGGGGGGATCCAGGGCGACGATCCGGTCGCCGGCCCGACGGAGCAGCCGCACGGCCTCGTCCCGACGGCCGGTGGCTGCCAGGGCCTCGGCGAGCTGGACCTGCCGGGCGATGGCGGCGTCGATGGTGACCCCGACGGCGTCCAGGAGGTCCCGGGGGGCATCCAGGGGCAGGTCCACCGCCTGGAGGGCGGCGACCGCGGCCTCGGCACGTCCTGCCGCGAGGTACTGGTCGGCGGCGCGGCTGGCCGCGATCAGCGCCACGGCCACCGGGCGCTCGGTACATGCCCGCCACGCCTCCGCGATGGCGAGGCGATCCGTGGACCCGGCGGTCCGGGCCTCGGCGGCGACGAGGCAGGGATCGGCGCGTGCCTCGGTCATGTCCGGGCGGGGACGGTCGGCCGGTCGCAGCATGGTGCCCGGCACACCGGGCGCCGCCGCCTGCCACACCAGCACGGCATCGACGAAGGGCGGGGCGAGCCGCGCGCGGGCCACGGGATCCGGGGCCAGTTCCTGGACGACCGCCTCGATGCGCCGGATCTCGAGCTGCTCCCACAGGTGCAGCACCCGGTGCAGCTCGTCCTTGGCCTGCTGGCGGACCTCGGTCGCCAGCTCGCTCTCCAGGCGCAGGGAGCGCTCCAGGGCGAACAGGAACACCGTCACGAAGGCGATGCCCAGCAGGGCGTAGGCCAGCCGCGTCAGGCGGAGGGTCGGGCGGTCCATCGACATCGGGACCTATTCTCCACGCCGACGCGGGCCGGGTCCGTCGCGCGGCGGGTACGGCCCGAGGAGAGCCCTGGACGGCGGCGGCTCCTGGCGGGAGGCGGCGCGAACCCGGGGATGGCGGCGCGCCTCAATCGGCGGCGCAGACGCGGTTCTTGCCGGTGGCCTTGGCACGGTACATCGCGGCGTCAACCCGTCGAAGGAAGGCGTCGATGCTCTCGTCGGGGCGGAGCTGGGCGACGCCGAAGCTGGCGGTGACCCGGAGATCGGGCGCGGTCCGGTACCAGTGATGGTCCGCGATCTTGCGGCGCAGGCGCTCGGCCACCTTGACCGCCTCGGTGCGACCGGTATCGGGCATGAACAGGACGATCTCCTCGCCCCCGTAGCGGACCGCGGTGTCCTGCTCGCGCACGTCACCGAGGATGATGCGCGAGGTGCGGGCCAGCACCTCGTCGCCGACCTGGTGGCCGTAGGTGTCGTTGATGGACTTGAACCGGTCGAGGTCGAGGAAGGCGCAGCACATGGGCCGGCCGGCCTGGCGGATGCGTGCCACCAGGGCGGGCAGCTCCTCTTCGAGGTAGCGGCGGGTGCGCAGGCAGGTCAACGGGTCGCTGCCGGCCTCGGAGAGTCGCCGCTTGACCCGGTCGAGGTGGGCGAGCTCGTCGCTGCTGAGCATCTCCAGGCGGAGCAGCACCCCGCCGATCTCCAGGTCGTCGCCGGGGTGGAGCGGGGTGGGGCGGTCGATCGTCACCCCGTTGACCGCGCTGCCGTTGGTGGACCCGAGGTCCTCGACCATCACCGCGCCGCTGTCGTCGGTGGTGAGAACGGCGTGGCGCTTGCTCACGGTGACGTCGCTGAGAACCACCGCCGCGGCGCGCTCGTCCCGGCCGATGATCATCCGCTCGTCGGTGCCGAGGGTCCAGAAGCGCAGCATGTCCCGGCCCGGTCCGGCGACGACCTTGAGGGTCGGCACCTTCTCCACCCGGTCGTCCCGCGAGGTGGGCAGGGTGATCTTGACCGTGTCTTCGCCGTCGCCAGCGAGTGACGCGATGCTGACGGGGAGGCGATCCGAGGACAACTGTCGACTCCTTGCGACGGCGGCAGGCTATCACGACGGAAGACCCGGATCGGGGAAGGCTTGTTCCCCATCGCCCCGGGTCGATCTCCCCGGGATGGTAGGTGGCCGGCGGGCGGCTGGCAACGGCCGGCCGGCCGGGGGTTGTCGCGAGTTGTCCCGCGGCGCGGTCCTGCGGACGTGCCCGGGACCCCGGCGGTGCGGTCAGCGCCCGCGGCGCGGCGGCCGATTGGGGGCCGGGTCCGGCCGCGGGCCGGGACGGGGCCCGGGATCCACCGTCGGTCGCCGCTCGAGGACGACGAATTCCACCCGCCGGTTGGTGGCGTACACCTCCTCGGTGTTGCCCTCCTGCAGCGGGCGACTCTCGCCATAGCCGCGGGCGACGAGCCGACTCGGGTCGATGCCACCCTTCTCGATGAGGTAGTTGCGCACGGCCTCGGCCCGCCGCTGGGACAGCTCGAGGTTGTGCTCCTCGCTGCCCTGGCTGTCGGTGTGTCCCTGGATCTCGAGGAGCTTGATCTCGGGGTGGGTGAACAGGATGCCGGCGACCTCGTCGAGCAGCTCGATGCTGCGCTTGTCGAGGGTCGCGCTGTCCAGCTCGAAGAACACCTTCTCGTGGATCTTGATCCGCTCGGCGGTCAGCTCGGCTCGCGGCGCGGACAGGGAGATCGACAGCGGCACGGTGCTGTCGCGGCCGATGACCACGTGGGTGCGCTTGAACCCGTAGCCGGGGGCCGAGACGTAGACCTGCCAGCTCCCGGCGGGCAAGCGCGTGGTCAGGATGCCGTCGGGGCCGACCTCGAGCTTGCGCGGCTCGGTGGAGTCGTCCCGCCGCAGGTTGACCGTGGCGGCCAGGGGGCGGCCCTCGGCGTCGGTGACCGTGATCTCGATGGCGCCCATGGCGGCGGCGGGCGTCAGCTCGATGCGCCGGGAGTAGCTGGCCTCCTCGGGCACCTGCATGCCCAGGCTCATCGGCGTGTACCCGTCGGCCCGCACGTCGAGCTGGTAGGCGCCCCACGGCAGGGCGTGGACGATGCGGCCGTTGGCGGCGGTCCAGGATGGGGTCTCCCGGCCGGCGGTGACCGTCACCTCGGCTCCGGCGATGGGGCGCTGGCTGCGGGCATCGACGATGGTGATGGTGGTCACCGCCCGCCCGGCGTCGGGGCAGCCGTCGTCGTCGGCGACGTTGTTGAAGTCCTCGGCCTGTTCGGGGCAGAGGTCCTGCGGCGGCACCAGGCCGTCGTGGTCGATGTCGCCGGCGAGGACGACGGTGTCGGCGGGCCGCAGGCGGGGCACCCAGGCGACCCCGGCGAACACCCGGAGGT